>JASFTY010000340.1:0-4919 GCA_050050535.1 Gemmatimonadales bacterium
GACGAGCTAACGGGGCGGGTACCTCTTGATCCAGTACGATGCACAGAGCCCACAGAAGCAATCCTTCGGGTCGCCCCAGAACTCACGACGCACGAGCGTGATCGTGCCCTTGCACGGGAAGGTGCGGCACGGCTCGTCCCTCAACACGTCGGCGCAGGCGAACTCGTAGACCGGCAAGTCGAGCCCGGCGTAGCGGAGCGCCGCGACGATCTCGCCCCTGCGCTGCCCGCGCCCGAGAATCCGGACGGCGAGGTAGTCGTAGTCCGGGTAGGCGTCACTGCGCACGATAGCGAATTGGCCGCGGGACCAGGTCTCGGGGCTCCAGATCCCTTCGATCGGGTGCAGGTCGCCCTCGGCTTCATCGAAATACCGCTGGAAGTTCGCTTCGGTCGCGGTGAACTGGCGCCAATAGATCCCCGGCCTACTCGACCCACTCGACGCACAGGCGAGCAACGCTAGGCCGGCCAGAATCTGGAAAGCGAGGAGAACGAGCCGCCTGTCCAAGGTCAGCTCCCTGCCAACGTAACGGTCATGTTCTTCATCACTACGATGCGGTGGCTCGGGGAGCCGGGCAATGGGAGTGAGGATCGACGCCGCCGGTCGAGGAGTCGACGGGGGCGACGCGCCGCCGCCTAGACCCGAGCGACGGCGTCGATCTCGACCAGGGCGCCCTTGGGTAGGCTCGCCGCCTGCACCGCGGAGCGCGCCGGGAACGGCTCGGAGAAGTAGCCGGCGTAGACCTCGTTCACGGTGACGAAGTCGCCCATGTCGGCCAGATAGACGGTCGTCTTCACCACGTCTTTCATGCTCGTGCCCGCCGCTTCGAGCACTGCCGACAGGCTCTGCAGAGCGCGCTCGGCCTGCTCCGCGACGCCGCCCTCGACGAATTCGCCGGTGCCGGGATCGAGCCCGATCTGGCCTGCGGTGAAGACGAAGCCGCCGCTAACGATCGCCTGTGAGTAGGGCCCGATGGCTGCCGGGGCCCCGTCGGTGTGAACGCGTTTGCGATCCGTCATTAGAAGAGTCCCTCGATCTTGCCCTGCTTGTTAACACGCATGTTGACGGCGGCCGGCTTCTTTCCGAGCCCTGGCATTGTCATGATGTCGCCGGTCAGGACGACGACGAAGCCAGCGCCGGCGGAGACCCTGGCCTCGCGCACGGTGATGTCGAACCCCTCGGGCCGGCCGCGCATGGCAGGATCGTCGCTCAGCGAGTACTGGGTCTTGGCCATGCAGATGGGCAGGTCGCCGAAGCCGAGGCTCTCGAGCTGCGACAGCTGCTTCTCGGCCTGGGGCGTGTAGATGACGTCGCCGGCCCCGTACACCTTGGTGGCGACGGTCTGAACCTTCTCCTTGAGGGACAGGTCGAGGGCGTAGAGCGGCTTGTAGTTCGCCTCGCCCTTCTCGACCGTCTCGATCACCGCGTCGGCCAGATCGAGACCGCCTTCGCCGCCCTTCGCCCAGATCTCGGTTTTGACGCAGGGGACGCCGAGCCCGGCGCAGCGCTCGATGATCGCCTTATGCTCATCGTCGGTATCGCCGTCGAAGACGTTGAGCGATACGACCGGCGGCACACCGTGCTGCTTGACGTTCTGAATGTGAGCCTCGAGGTTGGCGAGCCCGCGCTCGACGGCCGCGGCGTCGGCTCTGGCGAGATCTTCCTTGGCGGCGCCGCCATGGTGACGCAGGGCGCGGGTCGTGGCCACGATCACCGCCGCCTGGGGATCGAATCCGGCGGCGCGACACTTGATGTTGAAGAACTTCTCGGCGCCCAGATCGGATCCGAAGCCCGCTTCGGTTACCACGAGGTCGCCCAACGCCAGCCCGGTGCGCGTGGCGATGATCGAGTTGCAGCCGTGGGCGATATTGCCGAACGGTCCGCCGTGGACGAAGGCCGGGCCGCCCTCCAGCGTCTGGACCAGGTTCGGCGCCAGGGCGTCCTTGAGCAACACGGTCATAGCGCCCGGCGCGTCCAGCTGCGCCGCCCGTACCGGCTCGCCGTTCGCGGTGTATCCGACGACGATTCGGCCCAGCCGCTCGCCGAGATCATCGAGGTCTTTCGCGAGACAGAAGATCGCCATGATCTCGCTGGCGGCCGTGATCACGAACCCGTCCTGCCTGGGCACGCCGTGGACGGCACCGCCCAGACCGATCACCATGTTACGCAGCGCCCGATCATTCATATCCACCGAGCGCGGCCAGGTGATACGGCGGACATCCACACCGGCTTCGTTACCGTGGTGGATGTGAGCGTCGAGCATGGCCGCGAGCAGCATGTGCGCGCTGGTGATGGCGTGGAAGTCACCGGTGAAGTGGAGGTTGATGTCCTCCATCGGCACGACCTGCGCGTAGCCGCCACCGGCGGCGCCGCCCTTGATCCCGAACACCGGTCCCAGCGACGGCTCGCGCAACGTTAGCACGTGGTGGACCTTCTTGCGGGTCAACGCCTGGGCGAGCCCGACGGAGACCGTGCTCTTCCCCTCACCGGCGGG
Organism: Gemmatimonadales bacterium; assembly: GCA_050050535.1. Taxonomy (GTDB): domain Bacteria; phylum Gemmatimonadota; class Gemmatimonadetes; order Palauibacterales; family KS3-K002. Next base: position 2,492 of record JASFTY010000340.1, read on the forward strand.
CGTGGGGGTGAGCGCCGTCACCAGGACCAGCTTCGCCTTGGCCGGTTTCTGTGAGATGTCGAGCGAGACCTTGGCTTTGTACTTGCCATAGGACTCGTAGTCGGCGGCCTCGAGGCCCAAGCCGGCGGCGATCTCAGTGATCGGTCTCAGCTTGGCCGCCTGGGCGATCTCGATGTCCTGCGGTATAGAACGTGGCATTTTTTCCCGTGGGGTTCGTGCTGACTATCAGGCCCGCCCGGGCACCGGCGGCCGCCGCCGCTTATCTTATGCGGCGGCCCGGGCCCTGGCTCGGTCGCTGTGGCACAGCTTGCGCCCTCAGCCGTTCAAAGTCCATGCCATCCGCGGCTGTGGGGCCGGCTGCGCTGGGCGGTCGGGGCTGTCTCGGGGGCCGGGACTCAGGGCTTTCCTTGCGTCCGGCGGCGGGCGAAGATAAGACAAGTCGAACTTGGCTGTCAAAGGCAGGTCGAGCGGCGGTAGGCCCGAGGGAGGATGGTGATGGCCGGAGTCTGGAGCCTGGTGGAGGGCTATCTGAAGCGCGCGGTGCTGGGCGTTCAGGAATACAGCGTCCTGACGGCCAAGGCGCTGCGGGCGATTCTCGCCCGGCCCTTCTACTGGCGAGACACGCTGCAGCAGATGGACGTGATCGGGGTCGGCTCGTTGGGGATCGTGCTGCTCACCGGCCTATTCACCGGGATGGTGCTGGCCTTGCAGAGCTCGATCGAGATGCGCCGCTTCGGCGCCACCATCTACATCGGGCGGCTGGTGGGAGCCAGCGCGGTGCGCGAGCTGGGCCCGGTGCTCACGGCGCTGATGGTCGCCGGCCGGGTGGGGGCCGGGATGGCCGCCCAGCTGGGCTCGATGAAGGTCACCGAGCAGATCGATGCGCTCAACGTGATCGGTACCGACCCGATCAAGAAGCTGGTGACCCCGAGGCTGCTGGCGGCGTTGATCATGTTGCCGGTGCTCACGATCATCACGGACGCGGTGGCGATCTTCGGCGGTATGCTGATCGCCGTGGTGAAGCTCGATCTGACCGCCGACCTCTACCTGCGCTCTGTGTACCAGACGCTGGCGCAGTCCGGCTTCGTGCTCGGCTGGATCCCGAAGGACGTGCTACAGGGCCTGGTCAAGCCGTTCTTCTTCGGCGCGATCATCGCGATGACCGGCTGCTACTTCGGGCTGCAGACGCGCGGCGGTACTGAGGGCGTAGGGGTGAGCACGACGCGGGCCGTGGTGACGGCCTCGATCCTCATCCTGGCGGTAGACTATTTCCTGACGCAGCTGCTGATATCTATTCTGTTCGAGTGATGAACGAGCGCCCGTACACGACGCAGGCAGAGGACGAACACCACCGGCCGAGCGGTCGGGCGGCCGTCGAGCCGCCCATCGTCATCGAGGCGCGCAACCTGGATCTGGCGTTCGCCGACAACGTAGTGCTTCGTGATATCTCCTTTCAGGTCCGGGAGGGCGAAGCGCTGGCGATCGTCGGCCCGTCCGGCGTCGGCAAGTCGACGATCCTCAAGATCATCCTGCGGCTGCTGGTGCCGAGCGGAGGCGAGCTGCTCATAGACGGCGAGGACATCAACCAGCTGTCGTTCGAGGAGGTGTTGCAGGTCCGCCAGAAGATGGGAATGGTCTTCCAGGCACCGGCGCTGTTCGACTCGCTCAGCGTCTTCGAGAACGTCGCCTTCCCACTCCGCGAGCACACCCGGCTTGCCGAGCGGCAGATCGCGGAACATGTGGCCAGCTCGCTCGCCCTGGTGGACATGTCACTGCAGGAGTTCGGCGACCGGCTGCCCGCCGAGCTGTCCGGCGGCCAGAAGAAGCGCGTGGGGATCGCACGGGCGATCATCCACGAGCCGAAGATCTTGCTGTACGACGAGCCGACGACGGGCCTCGACCCGCTGACCGGACGGATGATCGTGCGGCTGATCAAGCGGCTGCAGGCGGAGCTCGAGGTCACGTCCGTGGTGGTCAGTCACGATGTGCGCGCCGTCCTGGAGACGGCGACCCATATCGCGATGCTGCGTGATTCGCGTATCATATTCTACGGATCTCCGGAGGAGTTTGTGGAGGCGCCCGACCCGTACATACGGGAGTTCATAGATTGAGCGGCAGGAGGACGTGGACGGCATGAACGGTGTATCGAGGATCAGCTGGAGCCAGATACGCGTCGGTCTCGCAATCGTCGTCGCACTGGTCGTGCTGGCCGTGGCGATCTTCTTCATCGGCGAGACGGGAGCGGTCTTCGGCGAGCGCTACCAGCTCACCACCCTGATGCCGAGTGCGAACGGACTTATCGAGGGGGCGAACGTCCGGCTCGCCGGGCAGGACGTCGGTAAGGTCGAGGACATCAGCTTCGTCCCGGTGGCGGAGCGCCGGCATCCCAACCACGTCCTGCGCATCACGCTGGCTGTCGACCGCGCAG
>JASFTY010000341.1:0-4910 GCA_050050535.1 Gemmatimonadales bacterium
CAGCCTGAGCTCGCGACGCGTTACGGTCCAGATCAGGCGCTCGAGCTCATCGATGGGGTAGGCACGGATCCGATTCTCCACCATCTCGGCGATCGGCAGCTCCGATACGAGAGCTGGCACCCGCGCCTGCAGGAACTCCCACAGCGGGCCAAACATGATCTTCTCGGCGCGATCGAGCGCGTCAGGCGGCAGATAGTCGCCCAACCGTCCGATCGGCACCGTGAGCAGCCATTCGGTCTGCCGGACCAGAGCCGCCTCCAGCAGGTCCCTGACTCGATCACCGCGGCCGATCTCGACGATCCAATCGGCGAGGCGCTCGCTGAGTCGGCTCGCCGCCTCGGGCCCGAGGTACTCCAGCACATCACCCAGCTTCTTGCCCTCGGACGTCCTGAGCAGTTGATCGGTCCGACTCATGACGAAGTCTTCGGTCGTCTCGTGTCCGGCGAACTCGACGATCCGCTCGGTGAGGATTCCGCCGACTCGAGCCAGCTCCTCGTCGCCGAGGTCACCGAAGATCTCCTTCACCGGTCGCGCCAGCATGTCGTCGATTGCGTCGTTGACAGCGGCGGCGGCGCGATCCTGGATGAGCGGCTCGCGAAGTAGTGCGGCGATCTCCTCCGCCCCACCGCGCTCCAACGCCTGGACTGTCTGGCTCAGTGTCCGCTCCGTGATAATGAGCCGGCCGACGATCTGTTGGAACATGCCCTGCTGGCTCAAATAGCCATCGATGAAATTCCTCAGCGCACGGCGCACGCGTTCCTGAGCCGCCGGCGACTCGAGCACCTGACCGAAGCGGTCGAGTACCAGCGGCAGGTAGTTCCGCACGACGGCCTCGCCGAAGTTGATCGCGCCCGTCGGTACGAACCTGCCCAGTGGTTGGTCGGAGGTGACGAAGTCACGCAGATTGCGTTCGAAGAACTCACCGATCGCGCTGCGGAATCCCGGGCCTCTCACGACGCCCTCCCCCACGTCGTGGATCATCGCGACCACTTGGTGGCGCGCCTGCGGCGTTAGCACACGTTCCAGCGGCTCATCGCCGAACTCGCGATTCAGGCGGTCGACGAATTCACGGACGCGCTTCTCGAAGGCTTCGCCGTGCAGGTACTCGGAGAGGCCCTCCAGCAGCCGTTCTCCGAACTCGGCCACCGTGCCGGTGACCTCGTCCAGCCGTGTTCGAGGGATCTCCGAACGCAGATTGCCGAGCTCGCGATTGAGCATCCCTTCCAGCGCATTCCGCAACGTCTGGTCGAACCGCTCCCTGAATTCCGGCTGCGCCAGCGTCCGCACGATGTCCTCGTGGCGCAACAGGTGCGTGCCAACGGTCAGGCCAATGCGGTGCGCTATGCGGTCGATCTCCTTTGGAATTGCGCCTTGCGGGAACAGTCTGAGGCGGCCGAGGCGGATCGGGTTATGAGGATGAAAGAGCATCCAGATCGCTACCGCGTTGGTCAACAGGCCTGCAGCGATCCCAATGCCGACAAACACCATCCAGTCTACGGCCAGTAAATCCGACACACCAACCTCAAGATCGCGTTGACTTCCCTGGTAACCGCGGTCATGTTTCGGCCCATGCCGGCCGAACGGGAACCGACACAGCCGGGCGAAGGCGAACGAATCGAGATCGCACGCGCCTGGCTCAGAGAACGCGGCGATTCCATCGCCGCCGAGCAGGTCGAGTTGGCCCGGATCCCTGCCCCACCGTTCGGCGAGTCCGAGCGCGCCGTGGCCGTTGCCGCGAAGCTCAGGGAGCTCGGCGCCGAACCCGAGCTCGACGAGATAGGCAACCTGCTCGTGCGCTACCGTCTCGGCAGCGAGACGAGAGATCCCGTAATCGTCGCAGCGCACCTGGACACCGTGTTCGGCCTCGACACGCCCGTCGAGATCCGCCGCGCAGCCGGACTGTGGACGGGGCCCGGCATCGCCGACAACGCGAGGGGTCTCGCCGTGACTCTAGCGGTGTTACGGTCTCTCGTCCACTCCGCAGCCAGGCCCGATCACCCGATCGTCTTCGCGTTCACCGTCGGCGAGGAGGGCCCGGGCGACCTGCGTGGCGTGAAGCACCTGCTGCGCGCCGGTAGTCCACTGCAGGCGGCAACGGCCTTCATTGCCGTCGACGGCAGCGGTCTGCATCGCATCATCCACCACGCCCTGGGCAGCCGCCGCTTTCGAATCACCGTCAGCGGGCCTGGCGGCCACTCCTGGACCGACTGGGGACGCGTCAATCCGGCAAACGCCATCGCGGAGCTCGTCCAGCGGCTCCTGGAGATCGACCTGCCCCGGGACCCGCAGACGACTCTGACGGTCGCCAGGCTCGGGGGAGGCACGAGCATCAATGCCATCCCGGCAGAGGCGTGGCTGGAACTGGATGTCCGCTCGCAGGCCAATGAGCTGCTGCGGAGCATCGAGCTCAGAATCCATGACGCCCTGGCGTCAAGCGTAGCCACGGAGCGGAGCCGGGCCGAGGGCCCGCTCGGCACCGAGCTCGAGCTAATCGGTGAGCGCCCGGCCGGTAGCTTGCCGGTCGAACACCCTCTCGTGCAGGCGGCGGACGCAGCGACCCGAGCGCTCGGCGTCGAGCCCGAATTCGCCGTGTCGTCAACCGACGCAAACGTTCCACAGGCGTTGGGCATCCCGGCCATAGCGCTCGGCGGTGGCGGCCGCTCGGGCGACACACACACAGTCAACGAGTGGTTCGAGGATACCGACGGCGCAGCCGGCGCGCTCCGCCTGCTCTCCGTCCTCTCCGCGATCGCACGTTTCTGAGCCCATTCTATTCCCCGGACGACGAACTCCAGCTGACGCTGTGATCACCCAGCAGGACGCTGCCGTGCAAGCTGCGGACTCGAACGTGGGAACCGATCAGCGAATCGCTGAGCTCGCAGTCTTCTAACACTACGTTGTCACCCACGATACAGTTGCTGAGCGCCGTCCGCACTACGCGGCTGCCAGGCCCGACTGTCACGTTCGGCCCGATCCTCGAGCCAGACAGCTCGACATCATCCGGGATCCTCACCGGGTCCACAATAGCCGTGTCGCCGGGATCCGCGGGTCGCAACGCGCGCCCCGTCTCCAACAGGTGCCGGTTGGTGTCGAGCAACGTCTCGGGCTTACCGCAGTCGTACCAGCCTTCGACCTTGTGCACCTTGATGCGGCAACCCTGATCCACCATGTACTGGAGCGCATCGGTAAGGAAATACTCGCCGAGATAGGGGTCTGCGGCGAGAGTCCGATCGATTCCATCAAACAGCGTGCGGTGGTCACGAATCAGGTAGAGTCCGATGTTGGCCAAGCGCGAGATCGGTTTCTTCGGCTTCTCGACGATGCGCCGCATGAGCCCATCCTCATCAGTCACGATCACGCCGAAGCGCTGGTAGTCCTCGACTTCTTTCGCCCAGATGAACCCCTCGACATCCGGGTCGGCGGCGATGACCGAGAGGTCTGCATCGAAGATCGTATCGACGAAGATCACGAGCAGGGGCCCATCGATAAACGGCTCCGCCAGTTTCACCGCGCCGGCGGTCCCGTTCTGGATCGCCTGCTCGACGAACACCGAGGGTACGGAATAGCGCGTTCTCACGTGAGCCTCGACCTGCTCCTTGAGATGACCGGTGATGAAGACGAGCTCCTCGACGTCGAGCCGCTGCAGCACGTCATCGACCACGTAGTCGAGGACCGCCTTACCCGCCACCCGGAGCAGGGGCTTCGGCACGGTGTGCGTCTGAGGTCTGAGCCGTGTACCCTTGCCAGCCAGTGGGATGACTACCTTCACCATGCGCCTCCTCCCTGAGTGGAACACCTCGCCGGCCCTAATTGTAAGGCGATCAGGCCTCGAGGAAACAGCCGCGCCGGCGGTCGGCCGGCTCTTCAGCCTTGCAGAACCGCGCTACTCCTGTAAGATCAGTTGCAACACTGCGCTGGCAAAGCGAACCCGACTATGCCGAATAGCCGCTTCTGGAAGGTACTCAGCGAGAACTCCGCCCAGACCAGCGAGAGCGCGCCGGATCCGCGGCTTCGTGGGCGCACCTACGCCGTTCCGTTTGCTGTCGTCTGGGACGAGATCATCGCAATGATCGAGACGCATTCGCGCTGGACGCTGATTCGTGCCGATGAGGGTGCGGGTCTGATCCGCGCCGAAGCCACTTCCCCCCTCTTCCGTCTGGTCGGCGACGTTCGCTTCAAGCTGAAGCTGGACCGCAACGCACTGACACGTGTCGACATGTGGTCGGCATCTCGCGCCGGCAAGGGCGACCTCGGCGCGAATGCGCGGCGGATCGCCCGCTTTTGTCGGCAATTGGACCGCCGGCTGGGTGTAGACGGCTGAGGGCCCCGCCGCGGTCACCGCGTGGCGATCGCCGCCTCGGCCGGCAGCTCGAGTTCGCCCTCGCTCTTGGCGACCCAGATCGCGCAGACCGTGTCCCCAGTGACATTCACCGCGGTCCGGCTCATATCGAGAATCCGCTCGACGCCCACGACCAGTGCGATGCCCTGCAGTGGAATGCCGAGCTGGGTGAGCACGATGGTCAGGGTGACCATGCCGATGCCGGGGACGCCGGCGGCGCCGATCGAGGCGAGCGTCGCGGTGAGCACGACGGTGAGCAGGTCGGCAGCTCCCAGGTCCATTCCGAACACCTGGGCGATGAAGACGGTGCTGACGCCTTGGTAGATCGCGGTACCGTTCATGTTGATGGTCGCGCCGAGCGGCAGCACGAAGGCAGCCACTTCATTGGAGACGCCGAGCTCTTCCTCCGAGACCTGCAGGTTGAGAGGCAGTGTCGCGTTGCTGGATGAGGTGGAGAACGCGAAGACGAATACCTCGTAGTAGTGCTTGAGGAAGAAGAGCGGCGACATACCGGAGAGGCGCAGGCAGATGGGGTAGAAGGTGACCGTGAAGACGGCCATCGTGCCGATCG
>JASFTY010000342.1:0-4902 GCA_050050535.1 Gemmatimonadales bacterium
AGGCCGGAGGGGTAGCGCACGTCGATCACGATCCTCTTGGTATCCTCCAACTCGGCCTCGGGAGTCACGGTCATCGATCGGACGAAGGCACCGTTCTCGTCCTCGTGACCGGTTGAGTTAACGCGGACCGGCTCCTCGCTGACCAACTTGGAGAGATCACGCATCTTGACCTCCTCCAGGTAGGCCGCCGCGATGGCCGTCGCCGTGGAGCGGACCTGCGACTCGGTCTTCAGTGCCATGGCGAACCGGCTGGAGCTGCCCAACGCCGCGGTCCCGATCGCCAGGAGTACCATGGCGATGAGGACGCCGACCAGGCCGAAGCCGCTCTCGTAGCGCAGTCGCTGCATCGCCTACCGCCTCGCCCACTCGCCGTCGCGGAAGTGCCAGGCGCGGAACGCGCCCATCCCCGAGATCGTTACCGCCGCCACCAGATCCGGGTTCTCCTCGTGAGCGACGTAGATCGTCCCGCCGGCGCCCAGCGGGAATACCATGCCCCGGCTGTCGAACTCGACCTGGTTCTCCGAGAGCCCGATCGACCCCGCTAGCTCGCCGCCCAGCGGCCCCGTGCTCGCGTTGCCGACACCGAACTCTATCTTCCGCGGCAACCGCAATCCGGGGATACCCTCCAGCGAGGCGTTGAAGCCCAGGTGGCTCTCGCGGGCCTCCGCCTCCGTCTCCTCGATCGCCCCCGTCCGTGCGTCGCTGACATCGACGAACGCCGTGTAGAAGCGCTGGTCCGCATCGAATCGCACGCGCACCCGGCGCTTCGTCGCGATGGCCCGCGTACGAGCCTGCTCCAGGTCGTCGACCAGCTGGCGGGCGGCGTTGTCCAGCTGCTGGCGCGGCGTGGTCTTCATCCCGCGCGGCAGGGAGACCGACAGCACGACGATGAAAATCACGCAGACGATGAGCATCTCGACCAGCGTGTGGCCGTGCTGATTGGCGCGAGGCGATTTACCTGTGATCCACATTACGTACGTACCCCCAAGGTCCAGGCCTCCTGTCGGTAGAGGGGCAAGCGGCGTGCCCGGTGGGGTCTGGTACGTAAGTTATTCTATTGTAGTGAGTTATTGTGGTCGGCGGGTGTTGGTGAGGGTGTGGAGTGGCGGTGGCCCGGTCATTCTGACCGCCCGGTTGGGAACATGTGTCTCTGGGAAGCGATGGCAGGTACACCGGTGGCCGGGCATGGTCAGATCGTCCGGTCGGGGCCGTGGAAGTTCCGAGTTTCGGGCCTTCGGGACGGGGACGCCGGGGCGGCGAGGGTCGGCCCGGGTGGCGTCGTGATCGAGTGGATTATGCGGCTTGACGGGAACGCGGCGTGGGTGTTGATTGTCGGCCAGTCAAGCAGATCAAACTGCGGTCGACGGTGCGGGCCTCCCTGGAAGCCCGGGAGTCAAGACGCAATGGACGATCGGTCGCTGCCGGCCAGCGTGCCGACACCCGAGCAGCGGGACCGGGTGACGGCGGAGCTGTGCGAGCACTTCGCGGCCGGGCATATCGAACTGGACGCCCTGGAGTCGCGGCTGGCGGCGGTGGACGAGGCGAAGGACGAGCGCGAGCTGGCGGAGCTGGTCGGCGATCTTCCGGCGCTGGCGGCGGCTGCAGCGGCGGCGCCGCCGGTGGTCGCCGAGCCGAGGTCCGAGCGGGGCTGGGCGCTGGCTGTGATGGGCGGTGCGTCGCGGAAAGGCGAGTGGTCGCCGCCGCGTCGGTTGAGGGCGGTGGCGGTGATGGGCGGGATCGAGCTTGATTTTCGTGATGCGCGGCTGGCGCCGGGCGAGACGCAGGTGACTGTCGTGGCGCTGATGGGCGGTGTGGAGATCGTCGTTCCGCCGGGTCTGCCGGTGACCGTGCGGGGTGTGGGGATTCTCGGGGCGGTGGACCAGGCTGAGCAGTCGGCGGACGAGGTTGACGCGAGCGCGCCGCATCTGAGAGTGACGGCGCTGGCGTTAATGGGCGGTGTGGATATCAAGACGCGAGCGAGCGAGCGAGCTCGAGAGATCGCATCCAAGCGGACGAGATGAGAAGATGAAGATCGGAGTGCCGAAAGAGATCGTCGCGGGCGAGCGCAGAGTCGCCCTGGTGCCGAAAGAGGTCGAGAAGCTGGTGGCTGCCGGGTTCGAGGTCCAGATCGAGGCCGGCGCGGGAGGGGGCTCCTTCTTCAGCGACGGCGCTTACGAGGAGGCGGGTGCCTCGATCGTCGATGGTGCGAAGGCAGCCTACGACGCGGACGTGGTCTTCAAGGTGAGGAAACCGGAACCGTCCGAGGTCGAGTTGCTGAAGGCGGGCAGCATGCTGGTCGGCTTCCTCGAGCCGCTGACCAGCCTGGAGCTGATGAAGCAGCTGGCCGAGTGCAAGGTCACGGCGGTGGCGCTGGAGTCGGTCCCCCGAATCAGCCGGGCGCAGAAGATGGACGCGCTCTCCTCCCAGGCGAATATCGCCGGGTACAAGGCGGCGCTCATCGCCGCCAACTCGCTGCCCAAGTTCTTCCCCATGTCGATGACCGCGGCGGGCATGATCCGGCCCGCGAAGGCTGTGATCTTGGGTGTGGGGGTCGCCGGGCTACAGGCGATCGCCACCTGCCGCCGGCTCGGTGCTTCCGTGCAGGCCTACGATATCCGGCCGGCGACCAAGGAGGAGGTCAAGAGCCTGGGCGCCAAGTTCATCGACGTCACGCTCGAGGAAGAGGAAGAGCTGGAGGACGCCGGCGGCTACGGCAAAGAGGGGTCCGAGGCGTCGGCGCAGAGGCAGAAAGAGGTGCTGGCCGAGCACATCAAGGCCGCCGACATCGTCATCACCACCGCCGCGGTACCCGGCAAGAAGGCGCCGGTGCTGGTGGAAGAGGATGCGGTGAAGGGGATGAAAGAGGGGTCGGTGATCGTCGACCTGGCGGCGGAGACGGGCGGCAACTGCACGCTGACCGAGGCGGGCGCCACCGTGGTGAAGCACGGTGTGACGATTCATGGGCCCGCGAACCTGGTGAGTCAGATGCCGGTGGATGCCAGCAGTCTCTACGCGCGGAACGTCACGGCTCTGTTCGACGAGTTCGTCAAGGATGGCGAGCTGAACGTCGACTTCGAGGACGAGGTCATCGCCGGCAGCTGCATCACGCACAACGGTGAAGTTGTGAACGAGCGCGTCAAGGCGCTGCTGTGAGGTAAAGACAATGCCTGAAGCATTACTCAACAATCTGTACATCTTCGTGCTCGCGATGTTCACCGGCTTCGAGGTGATCACGAAGGTACCCCCGCTGCTCCACACGCCGCTGATGTCCGGCTCGAACGCGATCTCGGGTATCTCGGTGGTCGGTGCGTTGATCATCACGGCTGAGGTGGCCGGGGCCAGCGACCTGATCCTGGTGCTGGGCGTGGTCGCTGTAGCGATGGGAATGATCAACGTGGCGGGCGGCTTCCTGGTGACCGACCGCATGCTGGAGATGTTCAAGAAGAAACCGGCCGCCGGGGACGAGAAGTGACGTCGCGTGGGCGAGGTGGTTCGAGTTTGCGAACGTTAGCTTAGCGGATACTCCATCATGGATTTTTTCACTGTTGCCAATCTGAGCTACCTGATCTCGGCGGCGCTCTTCATCTTCGGTCTGAAGAGGCTGCAGTCGCCGGCGACGGCCAGGTCGGGGAACGTGATGGCGGCGGTCGGCATGGCGATCGCCATCATCGTGACGCTGCTGGAGACGGATTTCGCCAACTGGCAGATGATCCTGGTGGGCGGCGTGATCGGCGCGCTGATCGGCTCGGTCTCGGCCCGCGCAGTGGCGATGACCGCCATGCCTCAGATGGTCGGGATCTTCAACGGTTTCGGCGGCGGCGCCTCGGCGCTGGTGGCGATCTCCGAGTTCCTGCGCCTGCTGGGTCCCGAGCACGTGCTGACCAACGACTCCGGGGTCAGCATCGTTCTGGGGACGCTGATCGGCGGCGTCACCTTCTCGGGCAGCATGGTCGCCTTCGCGAAGCTGCAGAACCTGATGACCGGCGCGCCGGTCACGTGGCCGCTGCAGAAGTCGCTGAACTCGCTGCTGCTGCTGGCGGTGATCGGGCTGGGGACCTACCTGGTCTTCTTCGACCAGGCCAACCTGACGGTGTTCCTGGTGATCATCGGTCTGGCGCTGGTGCTCGGCGTGACCTCGGTAATTCCGATCGGCGGCGCCGACATGCCGGTGGTGATCTCGTTGTTGAACTCGTACTCGGGTCTGGCCGCCGCGGCCGCCGGGTTCGTGGTCGACAACCGCGTGCTGATCATCGCCGGGTCGCTGGTCGGCGCGTCGGGCCTCATCCTGACGAACATCATGTGCGTCGGGATGAACCGCTCGCTGGCCAACGTGCTGTTCGGTGCAGTGGGCACGGCGGACGTCGTGGCGGGCAGCGTCGGCGCCGGGGAGCATGCGGCGACGGTGCAGTCGGTGGACGCCGAGGGTGCCGCGATGACGCTGGCCTACGCCAATTCGGTGATCTTCGTCCCCGGCTACGGCATGGCGGTAGCGCAGGCGCAGCATGCGGTGCGCGAGCTAGCCGACGTGCTCAAAGAGCGCGGGGTGGACGTGAAATACGCGATCCACCCGGTGGCCGGCCGAATGCCGGGTCACATGAACGTCTTGCTGGCCGAGGCGAACGTCCCGTACGACGAGTTGTACGATATGGACGAGATCAACCACGCGTTCAAGACCACGACCGTTGCCGTGGTGATCGGCGCCAACGATGTGGTGAACCCGGCAGCGCGACACGATACCACGAGCCCGCTCTACGGGATGCCGATCCTCAACGTGGACGAGGCGGAGCGGATCATCGTGCTCAAGCGCTCGATGCGGGCCGGCTTCGCCGGAGTCGAGAACGAGCTGTTCTTCCACCCGAAGACCATGATGCTGTTCGGGGACGCGAAGGAATCGGTCCAGAA
>JASFTY010000343.1:0-4899 GCA_050050535.1 Gemmatimonadales bacterium
GGCGAGTCCTCTCCCTCGAGCGGAACCCTTGCGACCTCGCCCGGCATCTCAGGGAGCGGTGACTCGGCCGAATCCGTAACGACCGCCAGGCTGTCGCCGACCGCCACGGTATCCGGCGGCGGCGCGCAGTAGTGTATCAGGTCTGGGAGGCCTGCAGGCAGCGGAGGGATGTCCGGGCTCAACCTGCCGCGTCCCAGCGGCGCCTGCGCAATCAACTCGCCCTCGTAGATGCCGGTGCGTGGCGACGCAGCGGCCGAGCTCGGGATGTGGCCGAAAGCCCAATTCGCCGCCGCGCTGCTCCCTTCGACAGTTGCCAGTTCGGCGAGCACGACAGCATCACCGTCCGGCAACAGCAGACGTACCCGTGCGCCGGGCGACGCACGCACCCTGATCGGAACGATCTCCCCCTCCCCTACCCACCAGGCACCGCCGGGCACGACGCTCCCGGTATCAATGACGGCCGCGTCGCGGGCCGGCGGCACGAGCGGTCGGGGCAGGAAGACAGTTCGGACACTGTGGGCTCGCTGCGTCCCGCGAGTCGCCACCAGCTCGTAACGCGCCAACGTGTCGTCCCGCGACGCCGGCACCGGCAGCCAGGCGATGAAGGCACCGTTCGGTTCGACTCGGACGCGCTCGCCGTTGATCGTCAGCTGCGCGTCTCCGTCGCCGACCGAACCGAAGATGAAGTTGGAGTCCCGAGCAGCGATGAAAGAGCTGTCCGCCGGGTAGACGACATCGATCGCGAGAGGCCCGCTACGGCGCGGTACGGGCGGGGGCCCTCGCAACTCCGCCGTCCGGGCCGCACAGCCGGCGCCGACGAGCGCAGTCAACACGAGCGCCGCACTCGATCGCATCGTCTTCGCACCTACCACGACACGCTCCATCGCGTCGGAGGGGGCTTTCGCTCTCACGCCGTCGCAATGTACGAACTCAATTCAATATCCACTATCCAGCAGCCGGCCCATCAGACGCCCGGTTCATCTCAGGGCGCTGCCACCGCAGCAGCAGCACGAGCGTCAGCGACGCCACGGCGAACGCGCCTATCCCGCGTCCCCACGAACCCAGCACCAGCCAACCGGTCCCGAACAACAAGGCGAACAGCAGCACGATCCCGAGCAGCCCGGATCGTATGTCGGCGCCCAGATCCTGGAGCGGCGCCAGCCCGGTCATCTCCCGCTGGCGCCGCCAGCCGGGGCCGCCGGGCCGTGTGCGCCGATAGAACTCCGCCAGCGTCTCCTCCGACTCGGGTCGCGTGAGCAGCATGGTCGGCAGCCACACGGCCAGCGAGCCGAATGCCGTCACCGCCAACCGGACACCGAAGTCGATCTCGCCGAAGGCCGGCAGGTACGACAGGAGCGCGATGAGCATCCCGGCGAGCATCGCCGCCAGCTCACCCCACGCGTTCACCCGCCACCAGAACCACCTCAAGATGAGTACCGCGCCCGGCCCCGTACCGATGGCGATCATGAAGCGGAAGACCGTTCCGATGTCCTGGGCGAAGAACGCGGCGGTCGCCGCCAGCGCCACGATGACGACCGAAGCGAGACGACCCACCAACACCTTCTCCGTGTCGCGGGCGTCGGGATGCGCCCAGCGGACGTAAAGGTCATTGACGATGTACGATGCGCCCCAGTTGATCAGCGTCGAGACCGTCGACATGAAGGCGGCGAGGAACGACGCGATCACCAATCCCAGCAGACCGGCAGGCAGGTAGTCGAGCATCAGCTGGATATAGCCGATCTCGGGATCGGCGAGCGCCGGGTAGAGTGTCAGCGCGACGAGAGCCACGACGATCCACGGCCAGGTACGCACGACGTAGTGGAGCAGGTTGAACAGCCATGCGGCTTTCTGCGCGTCCTCTTCGGTCTTCGATGAGATGAAGCGCTGGATGAACATGCCGCCGCCGTCGGTGTTGCGGAACGCCCACCATTGAATCCCGACGTAGGCCAGGAACGTGGTCATCGACAGCTGCGCGACGTCGGACCAGGGCATGAAATCGAGTCGGTCGCTCAACCCCTGCCGGGCCAGGGTCGCCTTGACGCCGGCGATGCCACCGACGTCGGGTAGGGCGAATGCGACGACGATCAGAGCGCCGATCAAGGCGAGCCCGAACTGGATGAAATCGGTGGTCACCACACCCCAGAGTCCTGCCAGTCCGGCGTAGACGAGAACGAACACGGACAGCGCGACGACGATCCAGAGGCGCGGCTCTCCGGGCAAGTCGATGGCCAGCGCATCCCAGAGGCCGAGCGCCTCGATCACCTTGCGCATCGCCAGCATAGCGTAGCCCATGCCGATGCAGTTGATCGGCACGGCGAAGATGAAGGCGCGGACACCGCGAAGTAGCGCCGCCGGCTTACCGCCGTAGCGTAGCTCGGTGAGCTCGACATCGGTGACCACCTCACTGCGGCGCCAGAGCCGAGCGAAGAGGTATATCATCAGCACGTGCGTGATGGCGAACGCCCACCACTCCCAATTACCGGCGACGCCGCGGCGCGCCACCAGGCCCGTGACGTAGAGTGGTGTGTCGACACTGAACGTGGTCGCCGCCATCGACGTCCCGGCCAGCCACCAGGGGAGGGCTCGCCCACTGACGAAGAACTCGGCGAAGCTCTTCGCGCCGCGGCGCGAGAACCAGATGCCGATGAGAAGGGTGCCGACCAGGTATGCGGCGATGACCAGCCAGTCGAGGGCGCTCATCCGGAGGGACTGCCCAGCAGATGCTCGGCGACTGCCTCCTGCATCAGCGGGTCGCCGCACCAGGCACAGACCACGTTTTGGGCGCCGGGCAGTTGCCGGGCCAGGCGCGGGTGGCCGAAGATGACGATCGTGGAGTCGGGAGCACGCTCGACGATGCGGTTGACTTCGCCCGCTCTCTCGGGTGCGAGCCAGGAACGGCGCTTCCAACCTTTGACATCGGAGAAGACAGCGACCAGGTCGAGGGCCGGCGCTTCCGACTCGGGGTCCAGCGTCGCGGCGCCACGCTCATGCAGCGCTTTGGCCAATCGGCCGCGCTCCGGCGACCTGGTACCCGGCCCGGCCAGCGTCTCCGGCAGCTCCACCACGTCGTCGTCCACCAAATGGACCCGGAATGCCTGTCCCGGCCGCGGGTGCGGGAGGGCGCCGCGCAGCGTCGTGAGCGACGCGGCGGCCATCTCCAGAGCCCGCGCCTGGCTCGAGACCGGTGCCTGGTCGTCGATCGCGATGTCCGCCGTCCGCGCCGCGACCTCGATGCGCTCAACCGACCTGGCAACCTGCCGATGGTCCAGCACCTTTGACTCGAGCGCGGACCTCAGCGCTGCGACCGTCTCCGCGGGTGACGAGGGGTAGAACAGCACATCGCATCCGGCGCGCACTGCCTCGACCGCTGCCTCCGTCTCGGAACGGCCCGCCGCCGTGACAGCTTCCATGATCAGCGCGTCGCTGGCGATCAGACCATCGAATCCCAACTCGGCGCGTAGTAAGCGCACGATCTTACGCGAGAGGCTGGCCGGTGTGCCCGAGGGATCGAGTGCCGGATAGCTCACGTGCGCCAGCATGACAGAAGCGACCTGTGCTGCGACCGCGGCGCGGAACGGAAGCATGTCGGCCTCGAGGGTCTCGCGGGTCCACTTGACGGTCGGAAGCTCGCTGTGCGAGTCCGCAGTCGTACGACCGTGTCCTGGGAAATGCTTGGCGCAGGCATGGATGCCCTCGTCCTGAACCGTGGTCAACCAGGCACGCACGCGCTCGGCGACGATCGCCGGCTCGGACCCGAAGCTGCGACTGCCGACGATGGGGTTCAGCGGCTCGACATCGAGATCGGCGACGGGAGCCAGCACCCAGCCGATCCCGGCGGCTGCCGCCTCGTGCGCCGTGATTCGCGCCGCGTCCAGCAGTGCCGCTGCGTCCATCGATGCCAGCGCGAGGGCCGGCGGCAACGGTGTCGCACCCTCGAGCTGCTGGCCGGCACCGCGCTCCAGGTCAGCGGCGAACAGGACGGGACGGCCCTCCCGGTCCTGGGTGCGCGCTGCCAGCTCGCGCATGCCGTCCACGCTGCCGCCGAAGACGACGAACCCTCCCACGCCGAGATCGAGATCACGGCGGACCTCGCGCCAAACCTTTTCGACGTTCCGGTCACCCCAGCGAACGGCGGGGAACACGAGCCGCGCTGGGTTCATGGCGGGGTTAACTTTCCGAGAATCCGGGGGCCGGAGGCACCGGTGACGGACGGCAAATTACCGGGCCTGCCGCTCAGGTGCAGGTGGGCAAGGATGGCGAAGGCCGCCGCTTCCTTGGCGTCGGGATCCCAACCCAAGGCCGACAGGTCGGTCACCGGGACGGGATCGATCGCCTCGGCCAGCATCTGCATCAGCGAGGGGTTCCGGGCGCCACCGCCGGAGACAACGCACTCGTCCGGTGGGGCAGCGGCGAAGAAATCGCCGTACGCATTGGCGATCGAGCGCGCCGTCAACGCCGTGACCGTGGCCACCAGATCATCGGCCGACAGGCCCAGCATCCGTCCCTCGCGACAGACTTCCGCCGCATACGCCGCGCCGTAACGCTCGCGCCCCGTCGACTTCGGCGGCCGACCGCGGAAGTAGTCGTCATCCAGCAGCCGAGCCAGCAGCTCCTCACTCGGCCGGCCGCTCGAAGCACGACGCCCGTCGAGGTCGATGCGCTCAGCGCCATCGCTCACCAGCCCGACCACGGCGTCGATCACCGCCACGCCGGGACCCGTGTCGAAGGCGACGACGGGTTCGCCCGATCCTTCGGGCGGTAGCAGCGTCACGTTGGCCATACCACCGATGTTCTGGAGCGCGCGCCGGCCGCCCGGCGTCGAGAAGATCAGCTCGTCGACGACCGGCACCAGCGGCGCGCCCTGCCCGCCCGCCGCCAGATCCCGCGCCCGGAAGTCCG
>JASFTY010000344.1:0-4895 GCA_050050535.1 Gemmatimonadales bacterium
TGATTTGTCGGCGGTTCGCGGTAGGCGGTACGGTAGGCTGTACTACCCGTACCTATGCGCGTTCCTGGGTTCGCCAGGGGCGGAAAAGTCGCCTAGTTGTGCGGATGAGAGTGGCAGGGGGGAGACTCGAACTCCCAACCCACGGATTATGATTCCGCTGCTCTGCCGATTGAGCTACCCTGCCAGGTAGTTCGGAAGCCTAAACTATCCGACGAGCTCGGACCCGTCAAACGCCGGATCCGCCGCCGCAGGAGCGGCCGGACCGTCTCCTGCGGCGGCGGCGGTGGCGTCGCCCCCAGGGCGGCGGGAAGGCGAAGCTAGCGCCGGCCGCGCCTCGGGGCTATTCGGAGTCCGAGGTGCCGCCGTAGCGCTCGAACCAGGCCAGGATGTGGGCGACCTTCTCGATCAGGTCGCTGGGCCGGCTGGCGATCCCGTGGTGCGCGTTCGGGACGCGGACCAAGGCGGTCGGGATCTTGCGCAGCTTCAAAGCCTGGTAGAACTGCTCGCTCTCGGAGATCGGCGTCCGGTAGTCGAGCTCTCCGGTCAGCAACATAGTGGGCGTCGTGACGTTCCCCACCCGCGAGAGCGGCGAGCGGTCCCAGTACTGCTCGGGCAACTCCCAGGGCGGGCCCGGGAACCAGTACTTGACGAACGAGGCGGAGAAGTCGGCGGTCAGCACGAAGCTCAGATAGTTGATGACCGGCTTGGCGACCACGGCGGCACTGAAGCGGTCGGTGTTGCCGACGATCCAGGCACTGAGGACGCCGCCGCCGCTGCCGCCGGTCACGCAGAGCCGGTCCTCGTCTATGTAGCCGCGCTCGATCACGGCGTCGACGCCAGACATCAGGTCGTCGTAGTCGTGGCCAGGGTAAGCGTGGTAGATCAGGTTGCCGAACTCTTCGCCGTAGCTGTCGCTGCCGCGCGGGTTCACGTAGAGGACGACGTAGCCGGCCGCTGCGTAGAGCTGGATCTCGGCGGCGAACCGCTCGCCGTAGTTCGCGACGGGGCCGCCGTGGATCTCGAGCAGCAACGGGTATTTCTGGGCCGGATCGAAGCCGGGCGGCTTGACGATCCATCCGTGGATGGGGCGCCCGTCGTAGGACGACTCGTACCAGAACGACTCGACGGCGCCCAGCTCCTTATGTCCGAACAGGTCGTCGTTGAGCCCGGTGAGGCGCCGCGGGTCGGCGCCGCGCCGGCCGACGGCGACGTCGGCGGGATGGTCGGGGCGCGTATGGGTATAGGCGAAGCGGCCGTTACGCGAGACCGAGAAGGAGCCGCCGGAATAGGGCCGACCGAGCGACAGGCCGCCGACATCGCCGGCCAGCGGGGTCACCGCGCCGTCGAGGGTGACGTAGCCGATCCGGCCCACCCCCTGATCGTCGTACTGGAAGAAGAGGCCGCGGCCGTTCCGGTCCCAGACGGGGCTAAAGACATCGCGGTCGAAGTCCGCAGTCACCAGGCGCGCGCCGCTACCGTCCCTGTTCATCACGTACAGGTGTGAGACCTGGTAGGACTGGTAGCGATCGTCGAAGCCGGTATAAGCGATAAGCGAGCCGTCGGGCGAGACCGCCGGGTTGCCGTCCGGCCCCAACCGATCGGTGAGCGCGTGGATCGAGCCATCGGCGACCGAGACCTCGTAGATCTCGGAGTTGCGCGGCTCGTAGTCGGCATCGTCGTGGCGGTTGGCCGAGAAGATCAGGTGCTGTCCATCAGGGGTCCAGCGCGGCGAGCCGCCGTGGTCGAACGGGCCGGAGGTGAGCTGTCGCGGCGTACCACCCTCGGCGGGCATCACGAAGAGATGCCGGTACCCCTCCTCCAGGTATCCCGCGCCGTTGACTCGGTAGATGAGGTCATCGACGACGCGCCACGGCCGGCCCCAATCGGCGCCCTCCGGCCGCGGCGGCATATGGGCGAGCGGTTCGCCCCGCTCGGGCACGAACATGGAGAAGGCGATCCAGCGACCGTCGGGCGACCAGGCGATGCCGCCGGGCGACTCGGTGAGCCGGGTCAGCTTCGCGTGCTCACCGGTGTCCATCCAGCGGACCCACATCTCGCTGTCGCCGTCCCGGCTGGAGATGTAGAGCAGGCGATCGCCGCTGGGCGACCAGCGCGGCGCGGCGTCTCTCTGGTTACCCGTGGTGAGCGGGCGATGGCCGGAGCCGTCCGCGCCGACGATCCACAGGTTGGACAGCGTGCGGTCGGTCATGATGTCGAAGAAGTTCCGCACGTAGACGACCCGGTCGCCGGCCGGCGCGATCTGCGGGTCGGACGCCCACTCGAGATCGAAGACGTCGGCGGGCTGGAACCGTGCCTCGTCGGCCGAGCCAGCCGTCCCCGGGCCCTGGGCGAAGAGGGGGCCGGCCCACAGACACAACACGGCCGTGAAGATGGGCTTCATCCTCTGCATGACGGGTCTCCTTGTCACCTGGGATACGTGGTCGATGGCCAAGCCTGCGGCTTCCCGCTCGGTGCGGGATCTCCGCTCCGCTTCCTCGGCTTCATCCGCGTGCCGTCACCATACCATCTCGACGTTGGTGCCGCAACGAAACCTGCCGACAACGGCGTCCAGGACGGGAAGCCGTTATCGCTGTGGCACTTACAGCCATGGCGCTCTAGCGGGCCGCCTCCGGCGCTCGGGCGGGAGTTGCGCGCCCCGCGCAACGCATCCAGTTTATTAGCCGGACTGCTCCCCGCGTCGTTCCGCGCCTCCGTGCTGGGACTAGCGAGGCCCGTCGAGCTCCACCACGCACATCGATGACTACCAAGAGCTGCACAAGCTGCGGCGGGCAGATCTACCCGACCGACCGCTTCTGTGCCCACTGCGGGGCGCAGCAGGAGCCGGGCGTTTCGGCGGCCGAGCTGGCGCGCGCTGGTTCGGCCTGGGACCCGGTGCTCGAAAAGCTGCGCGCGGCGACGGCGGGCAAGTACGAGATCGGGCGGGTGCTGGGGGCGGGCGGAATGGCAGCGGTCTACCTGGGCCGCGAGATCAAGCTCGACCGTGCGGTCGCGATCAAGGTCATGTCGCCCGGCGTGATGCTACAGCCCGGCATGATCCAGCGGTTCCACCGGGAGGCGGTGACGGTCGCCGCGCTCAACCATCCCAACATCGTCACCATCTATACGGTCGAAGAGACGAGCGATCTCTATTACTTCGTCATGAAACACATCGCGGGCCCGTCGCTGGAGACGGTCATCCGCCGGGACGCGCCGCTGGAGAAGCCGGTAGTGATAGCGTGGCTGACCCAGATCGCCAGCGCTCTGTCCTACGCACACAAGCGCGGCGTCATCCACCGGGACATCAAGCCGGCGAACATACTGTTGGACGAGGAGGGTAACGCCGTCGTCACCGACTTCGGGATCGCGAAGGTCCCGAGACAATCGAACCTGACACAGACGGGGATGACGCTCGGCACACCGGCCTACATGAGCCCGGAGCAGTGCACATCGAAGGAAGTCACCGCAGCCTCGGATCAGTACTCACTGGGGATCGTGACCTACGAGATGCTGGCCGGCGAGCCGCCGTTCACCGGCCCGTCGCTGGAGGTGATGAAGGCGCACGTGGGGCAGCGACCCCGACCGATCTCGGCGTTCCGGCCGCACGCGCCGCCCGAGCTGGCCGCGGCGGTCGAGCGCATGCTGGAGAAGGATCCGCGGGACCGCTGGCCCAGCCTGGAGGAGATGATCGGATCGGTCGGCGGCAGGCCGATCGCCCACCACGATCCGCTGAGAGCGCAGCTTGTTGCGCTCGCCATGCCCGCCGAGCTGCGACGGGCAGTGACGGAGCCAGCTGCACCCGCAACGACGACGCCGCAGGAACCGACCGTCACGCCGCCACAGGAACCGACCGTCACGCCGCCGGAAGAACCGGCGCCGACGCCGCTGGCTGAGCGGCTACCGACCCCGGCGGAACCACGAGCCGCCGAGCCGGTCGCCGAGCTCCCGGAGTTCCTCGAGCCCCCGACGACGCAGCCGGTGGCCGCGCTGCTACTGGCGCCCGTGCCACCGGCAATCTGGGCGGGCCACACCTTACAGTTGGAGGCGACTCCACTGGACGCTGGCGGTCAACCGCTGGAAGGGCGCGAGGTGACGTGGGAGTCGAGCGACCCGGAGGTCGCCGTAGTCGCGAGGAGCGGACTGCTCGACGCGCGGAAGCCGGGAAGAGCGGTCCTCACCGCCAGCTGCGAGGGCATCTTCGAGCAAGCCGCTATCGATGTCGTCGCGGTCCGCGTGGAGCAGTTGAGAGTGCGGCCTTCGCGCCGGGTCATGGCGGTCGGCCACTCCGTGCAGCTGAGAGCCGTCATTCGAGGCAGCGACGACTCGCTATTGCACGACCGGCCCGTGACCTGGTCCTCGGAGGATCCGGAGGTTCTGGAGGTCTCGGCCGAAGGGTTGATGACCGCGGTGGCCGAAGGCTCCGCGCGAGTGACGGCAGAGTGCGAGGAGCAGATTGGAGCGGCGGCAGTAAGGGTCACCGCACCGGGCGCCCCCTACCTGGTCGGCCGGTTCTGGTGGACGGCGCCGGCCGCGGCGATGGCGCTCGTGGTCGTCTGGCTCGCGATTCGGCCCGGCGGACCCAGCCCCGGGGCCGAGAACGATCAGCCCGTGCCCGTCCAGAGTGAGGCAGTGCAAGTTGGAGGGCAACCTGAATCCTCACAGCTCGGGCCAGCACAGGGCACGAGCGATCGCGTACTCGCGGAAGCCGCTCTTCGCCGGGCCGCGGCGGCCCGGGACAGCGCGGCCGCGGCCGGCGCCCAGGAGGCCGATCCTGCCGGGTTCGAGAACCTCAGCGGCCAGCTCGAGGCCGCCGAGGCGGAGCTGGCGGCCGGTGACCTGTTCCGCGCGCTGACGCTCCTCGACCCGCTGCCCCAGGCGTTCAGCGACCTCGCCCAGGT
>JASFTY010000345.1:0-4879 GCA_050050535.1 Gemmatimonadales bacterium
GTAGGCTCGGAACGTTGGGGCCGTGTGAAGCACGAGCTGGCGGTCCACGACCTGCGAGGACACCGCTGCGGTTATCGCGAGCACGCCGAGCATCAGGGCGGCGATAAAGGCTATCGAGCGACGGGGTGACATGGCTTCCTCCTCCTATCGCCTGGGGTGTGTTCAGATGCGATCCAGTTCGGCTACGGTCCTCTCGCTCTGCACGTTGCCGGTGTTGAGCGTCGATTTCGGCTCGAACAGGACGACGTGGACCTCTTCCGGCGCGACGGGCATGTGCTCCACGCCCCGGTGGATGATCACGAACTCGCCTTCGCTGAGCCAGAGATCTCTGTCGCGGAGCCTCATCTGGAGTCTGCCCTTCACGACGAGGAACATCTCGTCCTCGTCGTCGTGGTGGTGCCATACGAACTCGCCCTGGAACTTGACGAGCTTGACGTAGAAGTCGTTCAGCTCCCCCACGATCTTCGGGCTCCAGTGCTCCGTGAACAGCGAGAACTTCTGGGCCAGGTTGACGACATCAGGCATGAGGCCTCCTCCTCGCGCGCTGTCCTTCTTGACCGACCGGTGCGCATGTCCAGTTTGGGGTAGCCGCGCAGGTCGCGCAACGCGTCTCTGCAACACAAGCATCGCGGTAGTCAGAATGGGCTACTACTCGGAGAAGCTCTCGGCGCACCGACTCAGGCGCTGCTACGAACTGGCACCGCCCCGGGTGCAACACTACCTGGAGGCCGAGATCGATTTCGTCTTGCAGTACGTCAGGCCTTCGTTTTGCGTCCTCGAGCTGGGTTGCGGGTACGGCAGAGTGCTGGCGCGCCTGGTCGACCGCGCCGCTACGGTATTAGGCATCGACACTTCGCTGGAGAGCCTGCAGCTGGCGCGAAGGGACTTGGGCGGGACGTGCCAGCTGGCCGCCATGGACGCCGTCGCGCTTGCGTTCGCCGATGCTGCCTTCGACCTGGTGATCTGTGTGCAGAACGGTATCGCCGCCTTCGGCGTCGATAAACGGACGCTCATCGAGGAGGCGGTCCGCGTCACCCGGCCCGGCGGCACCGTCCTCTTCTCGACCTACTCGGAGAAGTTCTGGGACCAGCGCCTCGAATGGTTCCGGATCCAGGCGGCCCACGGGCTGATCGGCGAGCTCGACCCGCAGGCGACAGGCGACGGCGTGATCGCCTGCAAGGACGGGTTTCGGGCGGAGACCGTCAGCGCCGAGGGCTTCCGTTCCTTGCTGGCCGGCTACGGACCGCCGCGCATCACCGAGGTCGACGGCTCCAGCCTGTTCTGCGGGATCACGGCCCCGTGATCCCGGTCTCCGAGGCCCGCCCCTGCGGTTTGCTCCCGGCCTCGGCAGCCGCCATCTTGTAGCCGAAACCACTTCCTCGGCCCACGGCCTCGACATTCCGTGGCCGCCGGAGCTGATATGAATCGTCTGCAGCGGCTGCTGGAGGAACTGAAGCGGCGGCGTGTCTTCCGCGTGGCTGTCGTCTACGCCGCCGTCGCCTTCGTCATCTGGCAGGCGGCGGAGATCGCGGTTCCCGGCCTCAACCTCCCCGGCTGGGTCCTCACCCTGGTCATCCTGCTCACCGCGCTCCGCTTCCCCATCGCCGTCGCCCTCGCCTGGGCGTTCGACATCACGCCGGCGGGTGTGAAGCGCACGGAGTCGGAGAGCGTGGCGGCCGAGCGGCCGGCGGTGCCGACCGTAGAAGGCGCGGCGGAGCGGAAATCGATCGTCGTGCTGCCGTTCGACAACATGAGCCCTGATCCGCAGGACGCGTACCTCAGCGATGGCCTCACCGAGGAGATCATCACCGGCCTCTCCTGTTGCCGTCCGCTGCGCGTGATCTCGCGCAACTCGGCCCGGGCGCTCAAGGGCACGCAGAAGGACACGCGCACCATCGCGCGGGAGCTCGATGTCCAGTACGTGCTCGAGGGCAGCGTGCGGAGGGCGGGGAACGATCTCCGCATCACAGCCCAGCTGATCGACGGCAGGACGGACGAGCACCTCTGGTCCGAGCGCTACAGCGGCAGGCTCGACGATGTGTTCGATATGCAGGAGCGACTCTCCCGTTCGATCGTCGATGCGCTGATGCTCGAGCTCAGCCCGGAGGAAGAGCGCCGGCTGACGGAGCGGCCGATCGACAACGTACGGGCGTACGAGTGCTATCTGCGGGCGCGACAGGAGATCTGGCTGTTCACGAAAGATGCGTTGGACCGTGCGCGCCAGCATCTGCAGAACGGCCTGGACATCATCGGAGAGAACACGCTCTTGTTGGCAGGAATGGGGTACGTGTACGCACAGTACGCCAACCTTGGGGTGGAACACGAGGAGTCCATCGAGAAGGCGGAGGAGTACGCAGGGAAGGCGCTAGAGCTGGACCCCGAGTCCGCTGAGGCCCACATCGTCCTCGGCTTCACCCATCAGGCTTTTCGAGGGGACCGGAGAAAGAGCGTCTTCCACCTCAAGCAGGCTCTCGCCAGGAATCCAGATGATCCACACACGCTTTTCTGGCTGCTGCAAGCTCACGATATCGTGGGCAGGGTGGATGAGGCGTATCCGTTGGCGGAGCGGCTGGCACGGGTGGACCCGCTCACCCCGATTTCGGTATGCGGCAAAGTCTTCCTGGACGTGTCGGGAGGGCGATTCGATGTGCCCTCCGAGGAGCTGACGAAGTGGTTTCGGCTGGAGCCCCAGAACCCGCTGGCTTTGTTGGCCTGCGCTGGGCTTCTGGCAACCTGCTCCCGCTACGACGAAGTGCGCGAGTTGATCCGGGGAAACGTCCGAGCGGACCTTGAAGACTTCTCCACGCGACTGACCCTCCTTCTCGAGGGCGCCCTGGACGGCGACAGCTCGAGATTCCGGGAAATCATGACCGAAGACTTCAGAAGAACAACGCGGCGCGATCCGGAGTGGTCGTATTGTGTGGCCGAGATGCATGCATTCGCGGGGCTCAAGGACGAAGCTCTGGATTGGCTGTCGAGCGCTGTGGATCGGGGCTTTATCAACTACCCCTTCATCGCCGAGCACGACCCGGCGCTGGAGTCGATTCGTGGCGAGCCACGGTTCCGGGATATCACGGCGCGGGCCAAGCGCGAGTGGGAGCACTTCGACGCATGATTCGCTAGAGGCGCACGCATGTCCTCATTCCTGCAACGCCTGAAGCAGCGCAAGCTCTTCCAGTGGGCGCTCGCCTATCTGGCCGGGGCCTGGCTCGTGCTGCAGGCCATGGAGGTCACGGCCGAGCCCTTCGGCTGGCCGCTGGCGCTGCAGCGCGGTATCACGATTCTGCTGGTCGTCGGCTTTTTCGTCGCCCTCGTCGTCGCCTGGTACCATGGCGAGCAGGGGCGGCAGCGTGCCAGTGGCCCGGAGCTCTTGATGATCGCCGCGCTGCTGGCGATCGCCGCCATCCTGCTCGCCATCCTGAGGCCGGGAGCGGAAGCGCCCACCTCACCTCACGTCAGCTTGCCGGTTGAAGGCGAGAAGCCGGCCATCGCGGTGCTCCCATTCGACAATTTCAGCCCCAACCCGGACGACGCGTACTTCGCCGACGGGATGCACGACGAGATCATCACGCAGCTCTCCCGCATCTCGGCGATCAAGGTCATCTCGCGGACCTCGGTGATGCAGTACCGAGATGAGAGAAGGCCGGTTCGTGATATCGCTGCCGCGCTGAGCGTCAACTACGTGCTGGAAGGCAGCGCGCGAAAAGCCGAAGATCGGGTACGGCTCACCGTTCAGCTCATCGACGCCGATCGGGACGAGCACGTCTGGGCAGAGGAGTACGACCGGGACCTGACAGCCGCGCACCTGTTCGAGATACAGAGCGAGGTGGCCGAAAGAGTGGCGTCCGCCCTGGCGGTCGAGCTCACGGCGTCGGAACGCGAGCGGATCGAGCGACACCCGACCGAGAGCCTCGCCGCCTACGACCTCTATCTGCTCGGCCGCTACTACTGGAACCAGTTGAGCGCGGAGGGACTGGAGCGCGCCGTCGAGTACTTCGAGCGGGCGCTGGATCTCGATCCAGATTTTGCCCTGGCCTACAGCGGTCTCGCCGACACGTACATGATCCAGACGCAAGGCTGGGGCCTGGCGCCGCAGGATGTCTTCCCCAAGGCGCGTGAAGCGGCAGAGCGGGCGCTGGAGTTGGACCCGACGCTTGCGGAGGCACACACTTCACTGGGAGGCGTCCAGCTCTTCTACGATTGGGATTTCGAGGCTGCTGAGGCCGCGTTCCGGCGAGCGATCGAGCTCAATCCGAACTACGCGCCGGCACCGCACTGGCTGGGGATTTCGCTCTATTCTCGGGCTCGCTTCGCGGAGGCTAGTCGGGCGGTCGAGCGGGCGCTCGCGCTGGATCCCCAGTCGACCTACGTCAAGATGAACGTGGGATACCTCCTTTACGTCTCTCGGCAATACGACCGGGCGCTCGAGGTATACAGCGATGCCATACGAGCCGACTCCAATGCTATTGTGCGCGCACTTCGGGGCCCCGTCTACGTGCAACTTGGAAGATTCGAAGAGGGCATAGCGGATCTCGAGTTCGTTGCAGAGCTGCTTGGCGAGCGAAACCTGATCCCCGCCGCCTACCTGGGCTTTGCATACGCGCGTGCCGGTAGAAGAAGCGATGCGGAGCAGGTTATACGTGAGCTTCAGGAGTTGTCAGCCAAGCGGTTCGTCAATCCTGACTACATCGCGATCGTGTATATGGGCCTCGGCGAGAACGACGAGGCGATCGAATGGCTGTACCGGGCCACCGAGGCGCGGACCGATTGGCCGCTCTTCTTTCCGGTGGACCCGGTACTCGACTCGCTGCAGTCGGATCCAAGATACAAGGAGCTGCTCCGATCCATCGGCCTATCGGAGCTCGTCGAGTGAAAGCAC
>JASFTY010000346.1:0-4875 GCA_050050535.1 Gemmatimonadales bacterium
GCGGCTGCCGTCATTGTCATGGCCCTCGCCCGGGAGAAGCAGTCGCTCGAGGCGCGGTACGGGGAGCTGGTCGCGCGCATCGAGCACCCCTACGCCGGCATGTACGTGCCGGTCGTGCGCGCGCAATCGGTGCGGGGAGACTCGCTCGTCATCGGGATAACCGGCACGGGCGAGCGGCAGGTGCTCTTCGGTTTCAGCACGACGTGCGGGTATTGCGATGCCTCGCTGGCCTCATGGGAGACCATCGCGGCACATCTGGCTGACGAGTCGGGAGCGCGGGTGTTCGGGGTGTCGAGGGACTCGCCGGAGGCGACCCGCGCCTATGTGGAGGATCAGGGGCTGAGCTTTCCTGTAGTCAGCTTCAGCGAGCCGAGGATCCGGGCGCTCTACCGGTTGCAGGCCGTGCCACAGACGCTGATCTTGAATAGAGACGGCCATGTCATCTATGTTCGGCTCGGCGCGGTGGAGAGCGAAGCGGCGGTGGATTCGGTGGTGGTTGCCGCTCGCGCCGGATCGAATTCTAGAACACGGGACAGCGCGTCGGAGAAGAGAGGAGCATCGGCGCCTTGATGTGGCATCCGCGCAGCAAGCCCATCTTCGTGGCCTTCTTCCTGGTTTTCCTAATGTCTAGCTGCACGGCGGGAGAGGTGGAGTTATACGAGCCCGAGGGCAGCGGGCTGGGCCAGGGCCTCACGGTGAAGGTCGAGCTCGATTCGGCCGCGGTAGACATCGCTGAAGCCCTCGGCTGGACGGACGGGGTGCCCGAGGCCGAGGTCCGGATGCACCGGATCGGGACCGACTTCCAGTGGCAGACGGCGCTCACCGACTCCAGCGGCGCAGTCACGTTTCCCGATCTTCTTCCGGGCCAGTATCGCCTGGCGGCCTACCGGGCACTGAGTGACGAGGAGATGGAGAGGCTCGGGGGCCGGCGGCGGGCGTTCGGTGACGGGCGGATGATCCATTTCGGCGGGGCGAGCACCGCGACGCTCCGCCTTGCCCCCGACGAGCGCGGCTCTCTGGTGATCGGTGAGGTCTACGGTACAGCCCCCAATATCTACGAAGCGGACTGGCAATACCATCACTACCTGGAGGTCTATAACAACTCCGACACGACGATCTACCTGGACGGCAAGATCCTTGGATTGGGCATCATCTGGTGGCGCTCGGATGGCGACTACTGGCAGTGCGATCTAACGGCTCCGTTCCGGTCGGACCCGGACGGCGTTTGGTCCCACTACTTCTATCGCTTCCCGGGGTCGGGGACGGATCACTCGCTTGCCCCAGGCGAGGCCGCGGTGGTGGCCCGCGATGCCATCGACCACTCCCAGATCCACCCGAGCTTCCCCGACCTCTCCCAGGCCGACTTCGAGCTGTTGGGATCGAGCGACGTGGACAACCCCGCGGTGCCCAACATGTCGGAGATCGGGGTCACGGCGTACTGGGACGGCCACGGTACGCGCCTGTGGGTGCTGTACACCTACTTCCTCTCCGAGCCGGTAGACGTCGCGAGTTTGCCGCATGCCTGGGACGAGTGGGGGAGGGTGGCCCACGAGATCGTTCGGTTCCCGCGTGAGGCGTTGCTGGACGTGCTTGCAACCGCGGAGAACGACGCCTACTGGGAGCAGGTAGCACCCCCCTGCGACGGGATCGTTCACCGAGACTTCGACCGCCTGGCGGGCGGGTTCATCAAGCACCAAGACGACCTGGAGTACTCGGTTCAGCGCATAGTTATCGACTACACCCCGGACGGCCGCGCCATCCTCCAGGACACCAACACGTCCGCGGTCGACCTCGTCCGCGCGCTCTATACCGTGGGCACGCTGCCGCAACCGCAGCTGGGCGGCGCACGGAGCACGGCAGGGAAACGAGAGCATTGACGGGGGGGCGAGCGCCCCTAACCGTTAATCATACAGCCCCGACCGTCGACCCCAGTCGAGCGAGCCGAGTCTCGATTCCGATGGGGCCCACCCGGGGACCGCACCGGCTGGACGCTGGACTTCGGCGCCCTGATCGTGTCGACCCCGTAGAGAAGTAGCGTGGAGCCTGGCTTGACACCCCCCCCCTTCCAACCCCTATCTTGATGGTGTTGTATTCAGCCACAGGGAGTACCTCTCATGCGCGCCCGCAGGGCAGTATCTTTGTGGCGCCTCACCGTTCTCGCGCTCGTAGCTAGCCTCTCGAGCCGGCGACGACGCGAACTACCCTCAGACGACTCTCGATCATCGCTGTCGCTTTCCTTCGCGCGGGCATCCGGGCGAGGGCCCAGGCCCCGTTGGCGGTAAACTGAGAAGCAAGGAGGGGCAATCATGAAGAACGTGTTGCTTATGATCCGGAACGGCGCCTTCGCCGTGGCCATCGCCGTTGCGCTCAGCTTCGGCGCGGCCGAGGCGGTCAGCGGCTCGACGTTCCCTGATAACCCATGCCAATTCCCGGATAAGTGGTGTGGCAATGACTCGTACTGTGTGCAAGGAGCGGGGATCTGTGACGAGCCTTACTACGGTGGCACGTGCGATCATCACTTTGAATGCTGTGTCTGCTTCGAGTAGAGTCAGGCGCCCTGTCCAGATCAGAAGGGTAACCGCAGCCTCGCGAGACCGATGAGTGGAAACGACGTCCTGGCGAGGCGTGTCGCGCGGCCGGCTCTCGTAGTCGCCCTCACCGTGGCTGCTGTAGTCGTTGTGGCCCTCGCCCGGCAGAAGCAGTCGCTGGAGGCGCGCTATCGGGAGCTGGCGGCGCGGCTCGATGATCCCTACCTGGGCATGTACGTGCCCGTCATCCGTGCACCGTCCGTACAGAGCGACTCGGTCCTCATCGGAGCGCCTGGAGAGGGTGAACGGCAGATGCTTCTGGTCTTTGACGCCCGCTGCCCGTACTCCCGCGCTTCGCTACCGTGGTGGAACGCACTGGCCAAGCAGCTGGCCGGTGACTCACGCGTGTTGATCTACGGGGTGTCCCTCGACTCGCTGGAAGCGAGCCGGTCGTACGCGACGGAGCACGAGCTCGGGTTTCCTGTGGTGAGCCTGATGGAGCGACGAGCACAGGGGCTCTTTCGCTTGCGGCGGGTCCCACAGGCCCTGATCTTGAACGACGAGGGCCGGGTCGCATTCACACAGCTCGGCGTGGTGGGGAGCGACGCGGCCGTGGATTCGATCGTTGCCGCGGCGCGAGACACCTCGAGTCTACTGCCATGAAGGGCCCGGCGCCGCTCGGATGAACATGCGCGCCTCGATCTTGCGGGTTGCTTGTCCGAGAGCTGTCCTGCCGGCCGTCTATGTCACCTGGCTGCTGACCGGCTGCAGGGCGGGAGAGGTCGAGCTCTACGAGCCCGAGGGGAGCGGGCTGGGCCAGGGCCTGACGGTGAAGGTCGAGCTGGATTCGACGGCTGCGGACATCGCAGAGGCCTTGGGCTGGACCGACGGCGTGCCCGAGGCCGAGGTCCGGGTCCACCGCCTCGGGACCGAGTTCCGCTGGCAGACGACGCTCACGGATTCCGCCGGAGAAACTCGCTTTCCCGACCTCATACCCGGGCGTTATCGCTTGGCCGCGTACCGCGCTCTCACCGACGACGAAGCAGCGCAGCTGGGTAGCCGGCGGCGGGGGTTCGGGGATGGGCTCATGCTGGACATTTCCGGGCCGAGTATCGAGACCCTCACCCTGGCGCCCGACCGGCGCGGCTCTCTCCTCATCAGCGAGCTGTACGCGTCGTATCCGTTCGTAGCCGAAGTGCAGTGGAACTACCACCACTACCTCGAGATCTACAACAACTCCGACACTGCGATCTACCTGGACGGGATGATCCTGGGAGAGGCCATCCCGTATCACCTGGAGAACCCACCCAACTACACGTGCGCTTCGATGGAACCGTTCCGAAACGACCCGGACGGCGTCTGGGCCGATATGTTCCATCAGTTCCCCGGCTCAGGGGCTGAGTATCCGCTCGCCCCGGGTGGCATCGCCGTTGTGGCGGTGGACGCCATCGATCACTCGCAGATTCACCCTGGCTTTCCCGACCTCACGCAGGCTGACTTCGAGCTCTTGGGACCTGCCGATGTGGATAATCCGGCCGTCCCCAACATGCCGGATATCGGGCTGGAGTACGACCGGCTCGGCCACGGTATGAGCCTCCCGGACTTTTACACGTTCTTCCTCTCCGAGCCCGTCGACATCGAGACACTGCCTCGTGCCTCGCCCTGGGCTCCCCTGTACGTCCATGAGTACGTTCGTTTTCCCCGCGAGGCGCTGCTGGACGTGCTGGCGGCCCAGGACAACGATGCGCTGCATGAGCAGAACTACTTTCACTGTCTCCAGCAGGTCCATCGGAACTTCGATCGGCTGGCGGGAGGGTTCACAAAAGGCGGGGTCGATCTCGAGTACTCGGTTCAGCGCCTCGTGATCGATTACACACCGGACGGTCGCGCCATCCTCCAGGACACCAACACGTCCGCGGTCGATCTCGTCCGCGCCCTCTATACCGTGGCCACGCTGCCGCAAGGCCAGGTGAGCAGTCGGCAGGCAGGGCGCGGCAGACGCTGACGTTGCAGTGGACATGGGCGCCTCAATCTTGCGGGTTGCTTGCCAAGGAATCGTCGTGTCGGCCGTCTGCGTCACCTGGCTGCTGACCTGCTGCACGGCTGGAGAGGTCGAGCTGTACGAGCCGGAGGGGAGCGGGCTCGCGCAGGGCCTCACGGTGAAGGTCGAGCTGGAGGAGTCGGCCGCCGAGATCGGCGAGGCGCTGGGCTGGACGGAGGGCGTGCCGGACGCTGAGGTCCGTGTCCACCGTCTGGGGACCGAGTTCCGCTGGCAGACGGCACTAACGGACTCCGCCGGCCAGGCGCGCTTTCCCTACCTCATCCAGGGACGTTATCGCCTGGCCGC
>JASFTY010000347.1:0-4873 GCA_050050535.1 Gemmatimonadales bacterium
CAGGTCCAGCTCCTGCATTGGCATTCGGTACCTCGTGGAGTCGACAGAAGCATTCACGTTGAACTTTGACCGGCAGGCTATTCAGGTGTTGGGGTGCGGGGAAGACGTGGTGTTGTCGGTACATCTAACCCCAATGCAGGAGCTGGACCTGGCAGTTGATGAATAAGCAGGAGGGGTGTCCCGCTTGAGGCGACACAGATCCATGTTGGGGGTGCTGCTGAGCCGGACGGTCCAGCAGGAATGGAAAGTAGGGCAGCATGTGGGGGTGGCTCAGTAGATCGGCGTAGGTTACATAATATGCATTATGCGCCAATCGGCACACTCTCAGGGTTCACCTATATCTCGCCCCTATCGTTCCCTAGCCTCCCTCGCTTGAGGTAGTTTCTGCGGTGCCGTCGGCGGACTCCGGCGACGTGAGCACCAGCGACTGGGCCTTCACCTCCGCCGCTCGCATCTCGAAGTAGGCGCGGGCCGGGCTGTCATCTGGGAGTAGCGCCAGGATCTCCTCGTAGAGGGCTGTGGCGCTGGAGAGATCGCCGCTGGCGGCGCGCAGGCGGGCGGCGGCCTCGAGGGCGCGGCGCTTCTCGGCACGATGCCGGGAGCGTCGGCCGACATCCTCGTAGACGGCGATGGCCTGTGCGGTTTCGCCGAGCTGCTCGTAGGCTGCGGCGAGCAGGAAAGCGGCTCGACTCGAGAGTGGGTTCGAGCCGACCTTGTCGGCGGCGCGCCGTGCCGGTTCGACGGCTTCGGCCGCTCTGTCATCCATGAGCAGCGACTGGGCCAGGAGCAGGCGTGCCTCGCGGCTGTAGGGTGTGTTCTCGAACTGTATGAGGAAGGTGCGCAGGCGATCGACGACGTTGGCGGTCTGACCCGTCTGGAGGTCGTAACGGATGGCGCGGATCTCGGCGGAAGCGGCTTCGCGCAGCTGAGTCTGGTAGCTGAAGTAGTAGCGGACGCCGAATACGCCGATCAGCAAGGCGACGATGAGGACGACCAGGGTACGTGTATTCTTCTGCGCCCAGTTTGCGAGCTGGAGCACCGAGGCGACGAATCTGTCCTCCTGGGAGTATTGCTCTGCCATTCGCTATCTCTCCTCGTTCTTGGCGGCCATGTATCCGGCGGCGAAGGCGCGGGTGATGGCGACTTCGGCAGCGGCCGATCCGAGGCCGGCCACCAGGTCCCGAATGCGGTCCCCGTGCGCTCCCTCGAGCAACTCCTCTGCCTTGTGGGCCAGGAGCTCGGGGCTCTCGGGCAGCGGCGGTGCGGCGGCCGTCTCCTGTGCCGGTGAGGGGAGTGGCGGCGGCGTGTCGGGGCCGAAGAAGTAGTCCGGCAGCTCGAGGCCTTCCTCCTCCGGCGAGCCGGCGGGTGCTTCCTGGGGCGGTTCGTCCGCGGTCGGCGCCAGGAAGTCGGGTGCCGGCTCCGCGGTGGGGGCGACCGACTCTATCGGTACAGGCTCCTCCTCGGGCGCGGCCTCAGGTGCGGGGGCCGGCTGTTCGGCGGGCTCGGGCTCGAGAAAGAAGGGGGTCTCGGTCTCGGCCTCGGTCTCGGCGGGCTGTGGGGCCCCTGCCCCGGGCTCCGCCTGCTCCGGCGGCTCGGCGGCCTCGGCGAAGAACGGCGGCTCGATGTCGGTCTTGGTCGTCCTATCGCGGTGGGGGCCGTCGGCCCCGCCGATGAACGGGGTTGGGATCGTCGGCACTTCTGGCACACTCCTCTCTTGGCGGCGTTCGGGCCAGCCGAAATCTATGCGTCGCGGGGCCGGGGTCAAACCGTGTAAGGTGGCGTCAGTGCACGTACTTGAGGACGATGAACCCTGCCACCAGCAGGACCACGAAGGCCACGCTGAGCAGGTTGAAGTAGCGGTCGATGAAATCGCGGATCTGCGGCCCGAAGACTCGGATCAGGCCGGCGACCAGGAAGAAGCGCGCCGCGCGACTGACGGCCGAGATGACGAGGAACGGAAGGAACGGAACGGCGAAGGCGCCGGCGGCGATGGTGAACACCTTGTACGGGATCGGTGTGAAGCCCGCCGTACCCAGCGCCAGCACGAGGTTCGCCCTGTACAGCTCGCCGACGCGCTGGAACGCCTCGTGGGCGTCGTAGAAGTCGATGATCGGCCGGCCGATCAACTCATATAGCTGGTGGCCGATCAGGTAGCCGAAGCTGCCGCCCAGCACCGAGCCGACCGTACAGAGCGCGGCGAAGTGGAGGCTGCGGCGCGGCTTGCCGATGCAGAGCGCGATGAGCAGAACGTCGGGCGGCACGATGAAGAACGAAGCCTCGACGAAGGCGAGCACGACGAGCGCGGCCGAGCCGTAGGGCGACTCGGCCCAGCCCAGGACCCAGTCGTAGAGGCGCCGTATCCAGCCGCGCCGTCTCTCGTCGCCCGCCACGCTTCCCCTCACTCGTCCTCTTCTTTCTGGCCACCCAGACCGTGCAAGGGCACGAACCTGACCCGGCCGATCACCTCGTCGGCGATCGCGCCGTCTGCCGCCTTGACGATCCTGTGCAACTGCTGCGACTCGCGGTCGCCGATCGGGATCAGCATGCGGCCGCCCGGCCGCAGCTGCTCGAGCAGCGGTTTCGGCACCTCCTGGGCGCCGGCGGTGACCAGGATTGCGTCGTACGGTGAGTAGGCGCGCCAACCGTAGGTACCGTCGCTGGCGCGGACCGCGACGTTGGTGAAGCCGAGCGCCTCGATCCGCGCGCGCGCCGCCTCGGCCAGCTTCGGCACGCGCTCGATCGAGTACACGTGCTCGACCAGCATCGCCAGCAGCGCCGTCTGATAGCCCGAGCCGGTGCCGATCTCCAGTACCCGCTCGTCTCCCTGCAGGTTCAGCGTCTGCAGGTAGAGGGCGTGGGTGCTGGGCTTCGAGATCGTCTGACCGTGCTCCAGCGGGAACGCCTCATCGGCGTAGGCGCGGGCTTGGAAGCGTTCGGGCACGAACAGGTGACGCGGTACCTGATCGAACGCGTGCAGCACCGCGAGGTCTCTGATCCCGGCACCCCGGAGCTGCTCGACGAGCCGGCGACGCAGCTCCTGGTGTGCGCTGGTCTCTCGCTGCCCGGATGGCACGCCGGCTAGTCCGCTCGACCTGGGCGGGACGGGTCGAGGATGTCGAGCAGTTCGTCGATCCCTTCGCGCACTCGTCCAAGGGCCCGCCGGTCGAGGGCCTTGCCGGCGACCTCTTCGAGTTCGCCCTCTTCACGCAGCTTCTCGAGCCTGCGCCGCGCGCCGTCGATCGTGTACTTCTCCTCGTACAGCAGGTGCTTGACGAGCTCGATGAGCTTGATCTCGCGCGCGCGATAGACCCGGTTGCCGGCGCGGTTCTTCGATGGGCTGAGCTCCTTGAACTGGGTCTCCCAGTAACGGAGCACGTGCGGCTTGAGGCCTGCCATCTCGCAGACTTCCCCGATGGAGAAGTACTCGCGCCGCGCAATACGTTCACGTCGCATCGCTGCCCCCCCTGCCCCCCCAGACTTCGGGTTTGGGCTCACGCAACATGAGATCCGCCGTGGCGCGCTTGGGAGACTTGCCCTCGAACAGGATGTTGTACACCTCTTCCACGATGGGCATCTCCACGCCGTATTCGCGCGCCAGCTGGCGGGCTGCTTCCGTCGTCTTCACGCCCTCCGCCACCATCTTCATGCTGGCAAGGATCTCCTCCAACGTTTCGCCTCTGCCGAGGCGCACCCCCACCGTCCGATTGCGGCTCAGCTCCGAGCTGCACGTCAGAACCAGGTCGCCCAACCCTGCCAGGCCGGCGAACGTCGGCGCCCGCGCGCCGACGGCCAGACCCAGCCGCGTCATCTCGGCCAGGCCGCGGGTGATCAGCGCCGCGCGACTGTTGCTGCGGTATCCGAGCCCGGCGGCGATCCCGGCGCCCAGCGCGATCACGTTCTTGAGCGCCCCAGCCAGCTCGACGCCCAGGATGTCCTCGTTCGTGTAGACGCGGAACCGGTCCGTGTTCAGGTAGTGCTGGCCCTGGCGGGCGACCTCGACATCGCTCGAGGCGACGACCAGCGCCGTCGGATCACCTTCCGCGACTTCGCGAGCGAACGTCGGCCCCGACAGCACCGCCGGCCGACGGTGCCCGGGCAGCAGCTCCTCGAGGATCTCGCTGGGCCGCTCGAGCGTGGCGACCTCGATCCCCTTGGCGGCCGAGAGGACGATGGCGTTTTGCGGGATGTGGGGCGCGGCCGCGGCGATGACGTCCCTGAACGCGTGCGACGGCACGACCGCGATGACCATCTCCGCGCCCTCCAGCGCCGCGCCGTGGTCCATAGAGACCTCGACCGCCGGGGGGAGCTTGACGCCCGGCAGGTAGTCGCGGTTCTCGCGCTCATTGCGGATCTGCTCGGCGACCGACTCCTCGTAGCTCCAGATCCGGACGCTGTGGCCCTTGTCGGCCAGGACCTTGGCCAGCGCCGTCCCCCAACTTCCCGCCCCAACCACCGTCGCTCTACCCATGCTCAAGCCTCACCTGGCGATCCAACGGATTCGGATTGGCGTGCGTTCTCGGTGCCGGCGGCGCCCCGTGCCACTCGGTGCTCGCGGCCCGCCGCCAGCCGCC
The DNA here is from genome assembly GCA_050050535.1 of Gemmatimonadales bacterium. Classification (GTDB taxonomy): domain Bacteria; phylum Gemmatimonadota; class Gemmatimonadetes; order Palauibacterales; family KS3-K002. Next base: position 4,572 of record JASFTY010000347.1, read on the forward strand.
GGATGTTCGAGCGGTGCGTCCACCAGACCAGGGCGGCGAGCGGCAGGCTGGCCCAGAAGACGAAATCGAAGCCGTGCCCGGTGACCCAGATGAGCGCCGGCAGCACGGTCGCCGCCGTCAGCGAAGCGACCGAGGCGATCCGTACCACGGCGGCGACGCCGGCCCAGACCAGCAAGGCCAAGCCGGCCGCCGCCGGCGCCAGAGCGAGGAAGACACCGCCGCCCGTCGCGACTCCTTTGCCGCCGCGAAACCGCACCCAGACCGAGAAGATGTGGCCCAAGACCGCGGCGATCCCGTAGACG
>JASFTY010000348.1:0-4837 GCA_050050535.1 Gemmatimonadales bacterium
CGGCGTCCTGGCTGCCGGCGTGCTCGCTTGCCAGGACCGTGGTGAGACGGGTGAGGAAGCGGCGGCGGAAGAGACCATGCTGGCCGCCGACCACATGCAGGAGCACTTCACCCAGGCGGTCGCCTTCCGCGACGCGGTCATCGGAGGCGACCTGGCCGCCGCGCAGGAGCCCGCCACCTGGATGGCCGAGCACCAGATGGCCGGTGGCGTGCCTGAGGGGTGGGCGCCGTTTGTCGCCGAGATGCAGACTGCGGCTGCGGGCGCCGTAGAGGCGACGGAGCTCGAAGCCACGGCGGCCGCTGCGGGCGCGATGGCCGCTCAGTGCGGGGCCTGCCACCAGTCGCAGGGCGCGATGATCGACGTCTCCATCGGCGAGCCGCCGGCTGCCGAGCCGGGCACGATGGCCCACATGGCGCGCCATCAGTGGGCCATGGAGCGGCTCTGGGATGGCCTGGTCACCCCGTCCGACGAGGCATGGGCGGCGGGCTGTGAAGTGTTGGCCGATGCCCCGCTGGCGGCCAGCAGCTTCGCCGACGATCCTCGGCTCCGGGAGGAGCTTGGTGCGGAGGCGGCCCGCGTCCACGCGCTCGGCGCGCAAGGCGCAGAGGCAGCGGACCTCAGCGCCCGCGGTCAGCTGTACGGGCAGCTGCTGGCGACCTGCGCGCCGTGCCACAGCCGGGTGCAGCAGACGCCTTAGCCAGCGTCGCAGAACGACGATCGGCCCGCGGCGGCGGGCCGATCGTTCGAACCTGATCTCGACTCGGCCAACTACCGAGAGTCCGGTATCTCCGGCCACTGGCCCGTTTCATAGCTCTGCTCGAGCGAGGCGGCCAGGCCTGGAACCCAATGTAGCCGGCCGCCTGGCGTATCGCTCAGACGCACGGCCTCCTTGGCTAAGACGTGGGTGATCGTTCCCGAATTCTCGATCGCCTCGATGCAGGCGGTGTGAGGCCGGGCCGTCTCCAGTCCGCAAGGGATGTGTACGTCGCCGCTCACCGCTTCGATGCAGATCCACAGCTTGGCGACTTGAGGGGTGGCATTGGGAGAGGCGTATTCGACGACGCGACCGTCGCGAGAGCGGGCGGTGATCGGCGCCGCCTCGCCGGTGAAGCTCACGGTCGCGTCATCGAACTCCAGTACGAAGCGCGGCTCTACGCTCTCGTCTTCGGCGACCGCGTGTGATGCGAGAAACAGAAGCTCCGTCCCCTCCGCCGTCCGTACTCGCGCGGCGATAGTGTCGAAGGTCTCGATGTCGTTCGCCCGCGCCAGGCGCGCCGACACATCGGCCGGCTCAGCGCTGCGGTCCAACTGCGACCCGAGCAGGAAGAGCAGGTTGTGGAGGTGGTGGGCCATGGCGTTGTTGGCGGGACTGTCCAGGATCCAGCGCCCGGCGGCATCGCGCCTGCGACCGGCCCAGTCGTTCCTGCCGTAGTAGCTCTCGGTGCGGGGCCACAGCGTCAGGGACCGTCCGCTCAACGGCACCCCGAACCGGCCCGCCAAGATGTCCTGCTTGAGATCGAGGATCGATCGAGCGAAGGACCACTGGAAGCCGACCGCCACGAAGCGGCGCGCCCGTTCCCGCGCCTCGATCATCGCGTCCACGTCGGCGGTGACCGCGGCCGCCGGCTTCTCCACCAGCACGTGACTGTCTCGTGACAGCGCGAGGCAAGCGTGCTCGGCGTGGAGGTGGATCGGCGAAGAGATGACCGCCAGATCCGCGGAACCGGTCCGGTAGAAGTCTTCCAGCGACGGATGGAGCGGCACGCCCCGCGCTTCGAGCTCGGTCAGGCGCGCGCAGTTCTCCGGATGCGGGTCGACGGCACCCACGATCCGACAGCGAGCGCCCTGCGGCTCGTCCAGCAGCGCGGAAAGGTAAACCTCGCCGTAGCCTCCGATGCCGACCAGCACAATTGTGACGGGTTCGGCCATCACTCCCGTCCAGCGGCTCCGTCGTCAATCGGGCGGGCGACCTCGAGCAGCCGCTGCCACTCGGCGCGGAGACCCAACGCTTCCACCCAGCCTTCCATGTATTCCGTGTCGAGAAGTGAATACTGGACCTCGTAGACGCGAAGAGCGTCTGTTTCCTGCTTCTGACTGCCACCCGAGAGCCTGGCCCACCGGAGCTTCGCGAGAATCGTGTCCTCCGGTGAGCTGACCCAAAGGTCCATGCCCAGCACGCTCTCCCTGCAGGCTGGAGACCAGGGGCCCCGTCGGCATGTACGGAGTTCCGGAGTCCTCGAGCGCTCCAACAACCGTCTTCAGTAGTTCCTGTTGTGACACAGATCGAGTCGCTGGAGGAGGAGCGCGCGGAATTCGTGCTCGGACAGATCGGGGAAGCGACGGCGAAGGCCTTCCGCGAACAGCTCACGCACGAAGTCCGAGAGGGCGAGCGCTTGCATGAGGCGCTCCTCGGGAGTCATCGTGCGTAGAATCCTCAGCCGGTACTCAGAGGCTTCGATGGCTTGTCTTTCGGCAAGCTGCTTCATCCCATAACCCCGTCCACAATTGCTGTCTAGTACTCTTCCACCAACAAGATACGGCCAAAGCGCGGGTCAGGGACAGGCGCCGCGCCAGCGACCAGCGCCACCGCGACGGGTTCGGCCATCACAGCTCCAGCAAGTCGACCTCGCGGAAGCGTCCCGTATGGGGATCAACGCTCAGTGTCTTGAGCTCGAACGGCTGCATCTGGACCTGCGTCTTCACGCCGAGACAGTCGAGCGACAGGGTCGTCTTGCGTCGGCGACCGGTGGGCTCGAACAGCCTGACGATCAGATCGTCGCCGTATTCGCTGCGCTTGAACGCCGCGATCTGAACTGCCGTGTCGCTCAAGGTCGGGCCTGCTGCGGGCAACTTGCCGCCGCCGGGCGGCCAGTAGGCGAGGGCGTAGGGTCGCTCGTTGTGCGCCAGCGCCTCGCGATCCACCGCCCTCAGTCTCTCGCGTTCGCTCCCGCCGTTCAGCCAGAACCGGAACACGTGCTCACCTTGGTCGATTCGCGGAACGAAGCGGTCCTGTTGAACCAGGGGACGTTCGGTGAAGGTCGGGTGTCCGGCGTGGGCTGGTGCTCGAAGCAGCGACAGCCGCAGCTCGCCGTTCTTGAAGTCGCAGCCGTAAGTCGAGTCGTTGATGATCGAGAGCGCGCGGGACCTGTCATCTGACACTACGGCGAGCCACTTCTGAGCTACGCATTCAGCTCCGTCGGCCCGCAGCTGCTGGACTCCGTACGCTACCTGTCCCAGCGCTCCACCGGTGCGCCACGGTGTGGGCAGCGCCAGCTTCAGCATGCGGTCCTTCTCCTGCCACAGGACCCGTGTCTCGATCTCCAGCTCCGTCCCCGCCCGGGGCAGCTTGTAGCGCTGGCAGATCGCCGAGTCGCCGTAGCCAAAGAGCGCTTCGACCACCGCGCGGACCGGGCCGTCCTCGATCACGCGTACCGCCGGCAGCCGTGCAGCCGAGACGCCGGCGAAGCGGGCCGCCGCGGTCTGGCTCATCAGCGTGAAGCGGCCGGCGCGGTCGCGGAAGCGGGTGACCGTCTGTCCCCAGGGATCGGCGTCGTCGTGCATCACCAGCAGGCGGAGCGCGCCGACCGACAGATAGTCCTCACCGCCTACGCGGTAGCGGTCGAGCAGGCCGGTCCGCGCGTTCACGATCACGTCCAGCTCCGCCGTCTTGAAGCGGAAAGTGCCGTCCCGCAGCCGGAGCCTGGGTGCGGGCTTGCGGGGGATCTTATCGAACCGGCAGTCGAACCGATTCATGCGACCCGGCTCCAGCTTGGCCGCGAACACGACCCGGTGCCGATGGTCCTCGTTGATGTTGCTCTCCTGCTGTTCGGCCTGCGCGGGTAACTTCTTGCGGCCAGCCCTAACCTCGGGAACGCCGTACATGTGTTCGCGGTCGGGCCAGGCGGGCTGCATCTCGCACTCGACGACTGCGTGCAGCGGGAAGGGATGGGGATTGTAGACCAGGATCGGATGCTCGCCCTCGCGGCCGGCTGTCTGACCCGCCGCCAGCGCGAAGAAGGCCCGCGTCTTGGCTCTGGCGACGAGTGTCAGGCCGTGGCCGAGGTCGTCGAGGGCGCTGCGCTCGACCGATGGGATGGATGTCCCCGGCAGGATGTCGTGGAATTGAGTCCTCAGCAGGGCACGAGTCGCGTCGCCCAACTCGGCATCGGGGTACCCCATGAGCCTCTGTGCCCAGGCGGTCGTCGCCATCTTCTCGGCCAGGTAGAGCTCGTTCTCGAGCCGGCGATGCTGACGCTTCACCCGCATCATCGACGTGTAGCAGCCAACCGCCCACGGATTCAGGTCGCCGTCGTATCGCGGCAAGTCGCCGGCTCGCGCCCGTAGGTCGGCGAAGTAGCGCTCGGGAGTCGAGTGGACGATGCGCGTGCCTCGCGACTTCGCCATCAGCCTCTCGACGTCTCGCAGATCGGCACGCGATGGTCCGCCACCGTGGTTACCCACGCCCCAGGGCACCTGGAGCACCGGCCTGGTACTATCACGCCGCATCCACTCGTCGATCTTGGCAGGCGTGGCACCGGGCGCGGAATTGTAGTGCGGTTCGGCGAGCGCGGCGGTCACCTCCGATCCGTCGAACCCGACCCAGGTAAACTCCGCCCCGGGGACCGGCAGCTCGTGGATGAACGGGCGACAGAACAGGTACGAGTCGTAGCCGCTCTTGGCGAGGATCTGAACCAGGCCGCGGGAATGTCCGAACGAATCCCAGTTCACCGCGGCCGTCGGCTCGACGCCGAGCTTCTCTCTGAAGTACCGCCGACCGACCAGAATCTGCCGCACGAACGACTCGCCGCTCGGCAGGTTGCAGTCGGGTTGCAGGTAC
>JASFTY010000349.1:0-4832 GCA_050050535.1 Gemmatimonadales bacterium
GTCAAACAGAGCGGCGGTGACATCTGGGTCAAGAGCAAGCCGGACCACGGGACGACCGTAATGGTCTACCTGCCGGTCGCCGAGGAGGAGGTCGTAGAGGCGGAGCCGGAAGACGGGGTCGCAGAGGCCGCGGCGAGCGGCGGCACGGTCCTGCTGGTCGAAGATGAGCCCGCTGTGCTGAGCCTGGCCGCCCGCGTCCTGCAAGGCCGCGGCTATCAGGTCCTACAGGCCCGCGACGGCTCGGAAGCGCTCCAGGTCCTCGAGGACCACACGGGGCCGATCGACATCCTGATCACCGATGTCGTGATGCCGAGGCTCGGCGGGCCCGAGCTGGTGGAGCGGCTCCAAGAGGCTCGTCCTCAGACACCCATCATCTACATGTCGGGCTATACGGACGACAAGACCGTACGCGACATCATGGCCGACAGCGGCGTCAATTTCCTTCAGAAGCCGTTCTCACCGGCGGCCCTGGCGGAGCTCACGCGCCAGGTCCTGGGCGGAACGCGCGGCGCGCCCCGGCGCGACGACTCCGAGGTCCTCGGCTCGACTAGCCTGTAAGCACGCCGATCTCATCGAGCACGAACCGGGAGAACGGGATCGCACAGGTGAAGGCGGGCGAGACCGCGTTGAGGACGTGCAGCGACCGATCGTCGCCCTCCAAGCGAAAGTCGTCGGATAAGCGGTACTCCCGTGTGTCGACGAGCTGCGCTCGGATCCCGGCCCTACCCCAGATCCTGAAGTCACGCGCCTCCACACCCTCCGCCAGTCTGGACGCCAGCCGCACGAGCCGCGGCCTGTAGTACTTGCTCATCTCGCGCAGCGCTACCGTGCGAAAGCTCGCTCGGTCACCCAAGAACATGCGCGACTCGAGCCGGACGATCTCGAGGAATTCACCCAGACTGAAATTGTCCAGCACACCGTACTGCTCGCGCCAGAGCGCCGGCACCGCCGTCGGTCCGATCTTCACTCGCCCGTCCACACCCACCGTCAAGTGGACCCCCAAGAACGGCGTCGCCAGATCCGGTACGGGGTAGATATTGGTCCGCAGCGAATAGGCGCCCGGCGCCGACTCCAGGTAGAGGCCCTTGAACGGCACGATCCGCAATTGCTCGGCGAACCCGAAGTCGCGGGCCACACGGTCGGCGTACAGCCCGGCAGCGTTGACCAGGTACCCCACCGAGATAGAGCCCCGCGTCGTAGCCACCCCGCTCGCGCTCCGACCGCTGTACGCCGTTCCGGTCAGTAGCCGGATGCCCGCGCTCCGCGCCTCCGCGACGAACGCCGCCACGACCTCGCTCGGGTCAACCGTCGCCGTGCTGGGAGAGTAAAGCGCACGCTCGTACGTCCTCGCCCGCGGCTCGATCGCCCGAGCTTCCTCGGCGCTGACTTCCAGTAGCTCGACCCCATTCGCACGCGCCCGCTCCAGCAGCCGGCCCAGCACCTCGGTCTCACGAGCATTACCCGCCACGACCAGCTTGCCGCAGCGGTTGATGCGTAGCCCGTGCCGCTCACAATAACGGCTCAGACGCTCGTTGCCTTCTCTGGTGAACCTCGCCTTGAAGCTGTCGGCCGAATAGTAGAAGCCGGCGTGCAGCACACCGCTGTTCCTGCCGCTCGCGTGCAGGCCGCAGCCCCGCTCCTTCTCGATGAGAACGACCGAGGCGTCCGGATGTCGGTATTTCGCCTCGATCGCGATACGAAGCCCGATGACCCCGCCACCGATCACCAGAAAATCAGCAGTCTCCATGCCCTCCCCATCGCCATCGCCGTCGCCATCCCCATCGCCATCGTCATCCTGCAAAGACGATGGCGATGGGGAGTAAGAACCTGCAACACCATAGTATGCTTGAGGCCGCTCGAGAGCGGCCCCTACTGCATGCAGCGATCGGAACTGAACCCGCGACCCCGCGCCCTCCTCAGTCGCCGCCCGCGGCAGCCGGCTTCAACGTCACCCGTTCGGGCCCCAGCTCCTCGAGCCTGAAGGCACGAGCGGCCTCGGCGACGAGCAACAGGCCGAGCACGAACAGCGCTCCCGAGATGAACCCGATCAGCGTGAACCCGTTACGCCAGATGAGCATCGCCAACGCCGACATCGTCATCACGAGCATGAACCCCATCGGGATGCCGGCGAACGCCCACGTTCGCCCGGTCCGCTTCAACCACACGGTGATCGCGAGCAGCGCCAGCGCGGCGAGCAGCTGGTTCGTCGCGCCGAATACCGGCCAGACCGCGCGCCAGGCCGGGAGCACCTGACCGGTGGCTGGGTCGGTGTAGGTCACGAAAACGAGAGACGCCGGAAGTGCCAGCGTGACGATCGTGGCGATCACGCGGCTGCGAGCGTCGTTCTTGTCCCAGCTGAACGCCTCCTGCACCGCATAACGGCCCAACCTCGTGCACGTGTCGAGCGTGGTGAGCAGGAAGGTCGAGAGCGCCAGCAGGCCGAAGTGCGACCCGAACCTGACCGGGACGCCGAGCCTGGCGAGAAACTCGCCGATCCCGCCGGCGTAGATCGCGATCGGCGTATCGCCGAACGCCTCCGCGCTGAACGGCAGGATGATGACTGCGGACAGGGCGATAACCGCCACAACACCTTCGATCAGCATCGCCCCGTAGCCCACCCGACGCGTGTCCGTCTCACAGGTGATCTGCTTCGCGGTCGTACCGCTGGCGACGAGCGAGTGAAACCCCGAGCACGCCCCGCACGCCACCGTGATGAACAGAATCGGGAACAATGGACCGAGATGCGCGATGCCCAGGTCGGTCACCGTGCTCGGGGCGACCAGAGCCGGCCAACGACCGGCCACCGCCGTCGCGCCGGTCAGCCCGCCGATCAGAAGGCCCAGGCCCGCGCCCAGAACCGACAGATACAGCAGCCAACTCGATAGGTAGTCGCGCGGCTGCAACAAGATCCACACCGGTGTGATTGATGCGACCAGACAGTAGATCAGCAGCACCACGTTCCAGGCGTTCTTCTCGCTGCCGGCGAGCCCCGGCAGGAGCCCGGCGCCTTCCACCACCGCGTCACCGACCCAGATCGCCAGCAAGAGCAGCGGTAGGAAGATGAGTGTGCCGGTCTTGATGCTCAGGCCACGCCGATATGTCAGGAAACCCATGACCAGGGCGAGCCCGACGAAGATCATCGCCGAGATCGCCACGCCGCCGCCGTTCATCTCCACGTCCACGAACGTGTCCGCAGTCAGATCCATGAACACGACGATCACGTAGATCAGCGCCAGCCAGATGAACGCCAGGAAGAGCCTGTAGGCCATCGGCGTGATGTACTGCTTCGCCAGCTCCGCCACCGAGCGCGCCTTGTGGCGCACCGAGGCGATGGTCGCCCCGAAATCGTGGACACCGCCCACCAGGATGGAACCGGCGATAATCCAGAGCAGCGCCGGCAGCCAGCCGAAGAACAAGCCGGCCAAGATCGGACCGACGATCGGACCCGCGCCGGCGATCGATGAGAAATGGTGGCCCAGCAGTATCTGCGTCTTCGTCGGCACGTGATCCACCCCATCGTACTGCCCCTCCGACGGCACCAGGTGCCGGTCGTTCAGCCCGTAGACGCGGCCCATCCAGCCCCCGTAGACACGGTAGGCGAACCAGAACAGCGCGATCGTCACCAGCAGGATTACAGCCAGCATGCCTCTCTCCTCGACGATTAGCGGGCGCGACACCGCACAAGTTGCACAGCGATCCCCGTCGCGACAAGCCTGGAATCGCCCGCGCTCGGCTGTCTCGGTACCGCTGCCGGCGCTGGCGGTGGTCGGCCGGTCGCCCCCGCACCCCTCGAGGCCGGCGGCGGAACCACCGGCCTAAGTCCCCACACCGCCACCGATTACGGCCAGCGTCGCGGCCCCGACCGCCGGCCGCTGCTTGACACTCCCGGCGACCTCGGGTATCATGGGGACGCTTTCCTGTCCGGGGGGCGTCTCTCCCACCCTTCCCGTTCACCCGATTTCCTGTTCTCAACCGAGATGGCGGGCCTTTGGCGTAGGCAAGAAGGAAGAGGTTCCGTTTATCGGCCACCCGCTTACCGGTGTGCCGTTGCCGGTCCGTCGGTCACTGAAAAGGACGGGGTACCATGTTAGACGCCATCAGCGCGACGTTGCCGGAGCAGTGGCAGCTTACCTTCCAGCTGCTCACGTTCCTCATCGCCTGGATACCGGACGCACAGGCCACGATCTTCGATTTCGCATGGATCGCGAATACCGGCTGGGCGACGTTCCTCAAACGTGTCTTCCTGCTGCTCCCGGCGTTGCTCGTCATCGTGGCGATCTGGTGCACGATGCTCGCTCTCTATACCGTGCCGTTCCGATCCGGCCGCCGCGAGTTCCTCGTCGCCCTCGTTCTCCTCTGGTGGGAGACCGGGCGCAGTGTCTGGCTCTTCTGGGTGGGGATCGCGCGCTTCGTCTGGATGCTCATCGGCTGGGCTTGGGGTCTCCTGAAGCTCGCCTTGCAGCTCGGCTTCCGCTCGCTGCGCTTGGTCATCCTCACGCCGTTCGCCCTGCTCGACTGGATGGGTCGCAAGTACTTCCAGCCCGGCGTCCCGTGGCTCGCCTTCCTGCTGACCATCGGCTGGTCGGCGCTCGAGGCGCTGATCTTCACCTACACCTTGATGCCGACCGTCTCGGAGGTCTTCTACGATCTCGCCGGCATCGAGAGCCGGACCCTCATGGCGCCGATCCTCTGGATCTTCCTGTTCGTCGTGATCTCGGGGAGCTTCGCATCGATCCAGGTGCTCGCCCAGGCCTGGGAGCGCAAGGACGTCAAGACCTTCATCCAGATGTGTCTCGTCGAGTTCTTCGTGATGTTCTTCGAGGTCGTATTCC
>JASFTY010000350.1:0-4815 GCA_050050535.1 Gemmatimonadales bacterium
GCGGTCCGTCGCGCGCTCGAGATCACGCCGCCCGAGCTGGCCAGCGACATAGTCGATCGCGGGATCGTCATGACCGGCGGCGGCTCGCTGATCCGCGGGCTGGATCGACTTCTGCAGGAAGAGACGAACTTACCGATCCACGTGGACGAGGAGCCACTGACGTGCGTAGTCCGTGGCGGCGGACGCATCCTCGACGACCTACCCAGATACAGAGGGGTGCTGTCCACCTGAGTCAATTGGGCGGTACTCCGGAGTCAGGAGTGAAACGGCCCGCTCGCCGGGACCTCCTGTCCCTGGTCTTCCTGCTGCTCGCCGCGGTCGTGCTCTTGTCCCTGCCGCACCAGCGCCAGCTGACCCTGTCGACGGCGGTGCGCTCGACGGTCCTGGCACCCGTCATCAGTCTCCAGAATTGGCTGTCGGCTGCCGGGACGGCGCGCGCCAGCATCGAACGACTGGTGGCGGAGCGTGATTCCCTGACGGCTCGGCTGCTGGCCTTGCACGGCGTCGAGGAGGAGAACTTGCGGTTGCGGGCCTTGCTCGAGCTGGCGGAGCGTGGGCGAGGCCGCTTCCGACCGGCCAACCTGACGCCGCGAGGTCGGGCCGGCGAGGCTGTGAAGCGCTCGTTCGCCTTGGATGCGGGCTCCTCTGCGGGTGTCTCGCGCGATGCGCCCGTCGTGGCGGCCGGCGGGCTGGTGGGTATCGTGAGATCCGCTTTGCCGGGCCAGGCGAGCGGTGACTTCTGGACGCACCCGGACTTCCGCGTCAGTGCGATGACCGCCGACGGTAGCGTCTTCGGAATCATCAGACCGCTCGCTGGCACGCCGCTGGCCATGTTGCTCGAGGGCGCGCCGTTCCAGGCCGATCTTCCCGCCGGTACCGAGCTGGTGACCTCCGGACTGGGCGGAGTCTTCCCGCGTGGCATTCCGATCGGCAGGGTCGCGCGCCAGACGGCGGAAGAAGCCGGCTGGGCGAAGAGTTACCTCGTGGAACCGGCTGTTCACCCGGATGCGGTGCGCGAGGTCATGGTGCTGATCCAGCGTGCCGATACGGCCGACGTGACGGACCTCTGGGAACGGCCCGTGACGGGCGACGGGCGCTGACCGTGGCTGAACGAACGGGGGCGCGGTTCGGACTGCTGGGCGCCGTGCTGGCCTTGACGTTCCTCCACTTCGCGCTGACGCCGCTCTTCCAGTCGTGGTTCGCCGGCCCTAACCTGTTGCTCTGCGCGGTCCTCGTCTCGGCTCGCCAGCTGCGGCCCGGTGCCGCCGCTGCGGTCGGCTTCGTCCTCGGACTGCTCGAGGATGCCATGGCTGTCAGCCACTTCGGTCTGGCGACGCTGCTGCTCGTTCTGGTGGCCTACCTGGGGTCGCTGACGCGGGACACATTCGTGGGTGAAGAGCCGCTATTCATGGGCACCTACTTGCTGGCCGGGACGTGGATCTACGAGACGGCGGTCTACCTGATCGCGGGCGCCAGCGGCGACGCGTTGTCCTACATCTTCGTGCGGGCGCCGCTCGACGGGCTCGCCACAGGGGTCGTCGGGTACCTGGTCTTGCCGCTCGTGAGAGCCCGATGAGGACCGTCGCTCGCTCGCAGCTGGCGGATCATCGGGGGCGCGGCCGCCTCGCGCGCTGGCTGGTCCTCGCGGTGATCTTCGGCCTGGCCATCCAGTTCTTCAGGGTGCAGATCCTCAAGCACTCCACGTATGCGCTGCAGTCGGAAGGGAATCGTATCCGTCAGCTACCGATCCCCGCGGCACGCGGCACGATCTACGATCGCAACGGCGAAGTCATCGCCGAGAACGTGCCCGGCTACTCGATAGCCGTACTGCCGCTCTCGATCGATTCGCTGCGCGTCGGGCTCGACGAGTTGGCGCCGATACTCGAGCTGTCCGGCGAACAGCTCGAGCGTCTGGTCGACAGCTATCGTCGGCACCCCAACCGGCCCGTGACCGTCGAGCGCAATGCCAGCTTCGCCGAGGTCTCCGCGATCGAGGAGCGGCGCGCCCACCTGCCCGGCGGCATCGTGATCGAGACGGCGCCCAAGCGGCTCTATCCACGTGACTCGCTGCTCGCTCACGTCGTCGGCTACGTGGCGGAGATCAGCGACGCCGACCTCAAACTCCCCCAGTTCGAGGACTACGAGCCGGGCCGCATCGTCGGACAAACGGGCGTGGAGCGCGTCTACGACCGGCTGCTCGCCGGCACTCCCGGCGTCCGCTACGTGGAGGTGAACGCCTTGGGTCGGGTGGTGGGCGATTTCAGGGGCCGCCCGACGGTCGAGCCCGTTCCCGGCCGCGATCTCTACCTGAACATCGACCTCGCGCTGCAGCAACGGGCGGCCGAGCTGTTCCCCGACACCATGGCCGGAGCGGTCGTCGCCATGGAGCCGAGCACCGGAGCAGTGCTGGCCATGTACAGTGCGCCGACCTACGACCCGAACCTGTTCGTCGGTGGCTTCGAGCCCGCCGCCTGGCGAGCCCTCAACACGGATCCGGGTCAACCGCTGTTCAATCGCGCGGTCACCGCCGCCTACGCCCCGGGCTCGACCTTCAAGCTGGTCATGGCCGGGATCGCGTTAGAGGAGGGTCACGCGGCGGTCGATACGAAGATGCAGATACCGTGCAGGGGCGCGCTCAGGTTCGGCAACCGGGTCTTCCGCGACTGGACGCCGGTGGGCCATGGCTCACTCGACCTGCACGGCGCCATCCGCCAGAGCTGCGACGTCTACTTCTATCAGCTCGGCCTCAAGATCGGCCTGCCGGGCGTGCTGACCGGCGCCCGCGAATTCGGGATCGGCCAGCCGACCGGCATCGATCTGCCATCTGACATCACAGGCGCCTTCCCCGACTCCACCGCATGGTACGACGAGCGCTACGGACCCAACGGCTGGACGCACGCGGTCGTGCTCAATCTGGCGATCGGCCAGGGCGAGAACGCTCAGAGCCCCTTGAAGATGACGCAGATCTTCGCCGCCCTCGCCAACGGCGGCACGCTCCCGACGCCGAGGGTGGCGCGGATCGGGCCGACGCCCGAACCGGCGGGAACGCTGCCGCTCGACGCCGAGCAGCTGGCGGTCTTGGACAGCGCCCTCGTCGCGGTGCTGAACGAGCCGACGGGTACGGCGCGCGGCTCGCGCCTGCGTGACTGGACGCTGGCCGGCAAGACGGGCACGGCGCAGAACCCGCACGGCGAAGATCACGCCTGGTTCATCGGCTTCGCGCCGGCCGAGGATCCGCTGATCGTGGCTACGGTGCTGGTCGAGGCCGGCGGCCACGGCTCGTCGGCGGCGGCGCCTATCGTGTCGCGGCTCATCGATTTCTATCTCAGAGAACGTGTCGAGGTCCCTGAAGTCATCGAGGTGGCGGGCGGATGAGAGAGAGAGAGGCACTCACGATCGGGGACGGCGTCGTCCTGGCTCTGGGCATCGGACTGGCCATGTTCGGGGTGGCGATGATCTTCTCCGCCGGTGAGCTCGACGTCCCATCGTCGGTGACCGGTATCTGGCGCAAGCAAGCAATCTGGCTCGCCGTCTCCTTGATCGCTTTCGCCCTGACGCTTCGCGTCGCCGTGCGCTGGCTCGAGTGGGTCGCGCCAATCGCTTACGCTCTCGCCGTACTACTGCTGATCGCCGTGCTCATCGTGGGCGGCGCCGGCGGACCGCGTAGCTGGATTCGCTTCGGCGCCGTCGGATTCCAGCCGTCCGAGTTCGCTAAGCTCGCCACGATCCTTCTGCTCGCCAAACTGATTGCCAGCCGCGAGCGACCCCCCGAAACGCTCTGGGATCTCTGGCCCTATCTGGTCGCCGTCCTCGTGCCGTTCGGCCTGATCATGGCAGAGCCCGACCTGGGAACCGCATCGGTATTCATCGCGATCCTCGTCGCGGCCCTGTTCTGGTCGGGGCTCCCGTTCCCTAAGCTCGCACTGTTCCTGAGCCCGTTGGTCAGCCTCGCACTCGCCTTCTCGACTCCCCTGTGGGGCGTCTGGTTCCTGCTGCTGGTCGCCTTCCTCTACTGGACTCGCGCCTACCTGACCGAGTCGCTCGCCGTAATCTTCGCCAACGTGGCGATGGGTGTGCTGGTCCGGCCCGCCTGGCGAAGCCTCGCCGCCTACCAGAAGACTCGCATACTGGCGTTCATACAGCCGGAGGCCGACCCACAGGGCGCCGGCTGGCACCTGATCCAGTCCCAGGTCGCTATCGGTTCGGGTGGTTGGCTGGGCAAGGGGTTCACCTTGGGCACGCAGAAGCGACTCGCTTTCCTGCCTGAACAGCACACCGACTTCATCGCCGCAGTCCTGGGAGAGGAGTTCGGCTTCATCGGCGTCTGCCTCGTCTTGCTCTGCTTCGCCATCCTGCTGTGGCGAATTCTGCTGATCGCCGAACGCTCCGAGGACACCTTCGCCTCGACAGTCGTATTCGGCGTCGTCGCCCTCTGGTTCGCACACCTCGTGGCCAACGTCGGGATGACGGTCGGACTGTTCCCGATCACCGGTCTGCCGCTCCCCTTCTTGAGCTATGGGGGGAGCTTCCTGATGATGTCCTTCGTCATGCTGGCGATCGTCCAACGCGTGGCGGTGGACACGAGGACCGGAGCCTAGCCTGTCGCGTTCCCCAGCAGTCGGCCGTTGGGGCATTGCGGGGGAAGCGGAGGTGTGAGATCTTAAAACCCTTACGCTCTTCAGAGGATGGAGCCCCAGCTGATGGCTTGGTTTCGAAAGGAAAAGAAGAAGCTGGTCGGCCGGAAGCGGGAGCTACCGGCGGACGTCTGGAAGAAGTGCGACGGCTGCGGCGAGATCATCTACCGCGAGAAGCTGA
>JASFTY010000351.1:0-4805 GCA_050050535.1 Gemmatimonadales bacterium
GCGCCGCCGTGAAGAGTGGGAGGAGGAACGCCGCACCTTCCGGCCCCTGATCACCGAAGACGACGTCGCCTTCATCGTCTCGCGCTGGACGGGAATACCGGTCACCCGGCTGCAGGAGGCCGAGACCGACCGTCTGCTCCGCATGGAAGAGGAGATGCACAAGCACGTCGTCGGCCAGGACGACGCGATCGCCGCTATCAGCCGCGCCATCCGGCGCAGCCGGGCCGGACTCAAGGACCCGAACCGCCCGATCGGCTCCTTCATCTTCAGCGGCCCCACGGGCGTCGGGAAGACCGAGCTGGCGCGCGCGCTCGCCCGCTTCCTGTTCGCCGACGAGAACGCCCTGGTGCGGGTCGACATGTCCGAGTACATGGAGAAATTCTCGGTCAGTCGCCTGATCGGGGCGCCGCCGGGATATGTCGGCTACGAAGACAGCGGCGCTCTGACCAAGGCGGTGCGCCACAAGCCGTACAGCGTGGTGCTGTTCGACGAGATCGAGAAGGCGCACCCGGACGTCTTCAACATTCTCTTGCAGATACTCGACGACGGGCGCATCACTGATAACTACGGCCGCGTCATCGATTTCAAGAACACGATCCTGATCATGACCTCGAACGTCGGCGCTCGCGACATCGTCAAAGGCGGCGGCGTCGGATTCCACTCGCCGGACGCACAGGCCAGTTACGAGGACATGGCGGAACGGGTCAAGGATGAGATCCAGAGGGTGTTCAATCCCGAGTTCCTGAACCGCCTGGACGATGTGATCGTTTTCCACCCGCTGTCCAGAGACCACATCAGGGAGATCGTCGGCGTTCTGATGCGCGATGTGCGGGCGCGGCTGGAGGAAGAGGCGCTCAAGCTACAGCTCAGCGACCCGGCGGTCGACTTCCTGGTGGAGCACGGTTACGACGCCACCTACGGCGCCAGGCCGCTGAAGCGAGCCATCCAGCGCTACGTCGAAGACCCGCTCTCCGAGAAGATCCTGATGGCCGAGCTGGCACCGGGCGACATCATCGAGGTCGAGGTAGCGGCAGACGGGGAGCACCTGGAATTCAGCGTTCTCTCCTCTTCTTCTTTTACGACGTGAGGCAGTACCTCCTTATCCCCGCCCTCGCTGCCCTCGCCGGCCTGGGCCTGCAAGCCACGCCGCTGTTCGGCCAAACGCAGCGGCCTGGCGTACAGGTCGTACAGGTCGACTCGGTCCACGTCACCGGCAACACGCGTCTCGCCACCCCCGCCGTCATGTCCGAGCTCGGCATCCTCCCGGGAGATGAGGTCACCTACACCGATATCCAGCGCGGTGTCCAGCGGTTGGTGGCGACCGGCGAGTACGATGACGTGCGCGTGTACGCCGCCGACGACGCGATGGGCAGGACGACGCTGATCGTCAATCTCGTCGAGCGGCCGACGATCGTCTCTTACCGCTTCCAGGGCCTGGAGCACATCGGCAGCGGCGGCATCCGTGACACGGTGGGCTTGGAGACGGGCCTGCCGCTCAGTCCGGCGGCGGTGCACGAGGTCATCCATCTGATCCGCGGCCAGCTAGCCGACATTGGCTACATGGCGGCGACCGTGGATACGTCGCTCGTGCCCGCTGAGCGGCCCGGGCTCTACCGCCTCGTCTTCAACGTGCGCGAGGGCAACCGCATCGTCGTCACCGCCGTCGAGTTCGAAGGGAACGAGGCGCTGAGCGACGGGGACCTCAGATCGGCCATGTCGGTGAAGCCGGAGGGCTTTCTCTGGTGGAAGACCGGCGAGTTCAGGGACGAGGACTACCGCCAGGACCTCACCGTAAACCTGATCGAGCGGTACGGGCAGGACGGATACCTCGACTTCCAGGTTCTGGGCGACACGATGATCATCGATCCCACGACCGGGAAATCGAAGCTGCTGATCCGGGTCGAGGAGGGGCGCCAGTACCGGATCGCCGAGTTCGAGATCGAGGGCAACGAGGCCATCCCCACCGAGCTGTTGGAGGCGCGGTTCAACCCGAAGAGCCGTTCGCTGCTGCAGCGCCTGCCGCTGATCGGCAGCCCTGCCGAGCAGGGCGATCCCGTCTTCAACACACACCAGTGGAGGGACGCGACCGAAGACATAAGGCAGCTGTACAGAAATTCCGGCTATCTCTACGCTCAGATCGAGCCGGTCGTCGAGAAGCTGCCTGCCCACGAGGACGGCGATCCCCGAGTCCGGCTCGTCTGGAAGATCCAGGAGCTCAACCAGGCCTACATCCACCTGGTCGCGATCGCCGGCAATACGACGACCCACGAACGCGTCGTGCGTGACAGGCTCATCTTGCTGCCGGGAGATGTGTATGGCGACGACCGCATCGTCTCGAGCTATCAGGCCATACAGGGGCTCGGCTTCTTCGAGCCGCTCCCGCCCAACGAGGCACTGGACGTCGCCCCCAACGACGAGGGCGACATCAACGTGACCTTCAAGGTGGCGGAGAAGAGCACGGGGAGCGTCCAGTTCGGGGCTTCGCTGGCACCCGCCGTGGGAATCGCCGGCTTCGTCGGTTACGAGCAGCCGAACCTCTTCGGTCGCGCCAAATCCGGTCGCTTCCGGTGGCTGTTCGGCAGCAGGGCGAACGATATCGAAATCGCCTACAACGATCCGTCCGTCCTCGGCAGTCGCAACTCGTTCGGGATCAGCCTGAGGAGCGCGCGTGACCAGTTCAGTTATCTGGGCCTCGGTCGCCGCCGCCAGACCGGCGGTAGCCTTAGCTTCGGCACGCCCTTCTTCGGCTCGCGTTGGACCCGCATCTCGCTGGGCTACTCGCTCTTCCGCGACGAATACGATTCCGACGAGGCCGAGCTCGACCTCAGACAGCGTGAGTTGCTGGGCGTCGGGACGCGAAGCTCGCTCGAGCTTCGCTTGACCCGCGACACGCGCAACCACCCGATATTCCCGACCGGCGGGAGTCGGAACTCCGTGGCCCTGGAGTGGACCGGTGGTTTCCTCGGCGGTGACGGCAACTACCGCAAGATCACGTTCGAGAGCAACTGGCACACGCCGATCGCCCGGCTCGTCACCGATCCGATGAGGACACCCATCGACCTCACGGCGGGGCTGGGGATCGTCGGTGGATTCATCGAGGGCGACAACCCGTTCTACCTCGAGCGGTTCTTCGCCGGCGGCGTCCGTTACGGCCCAAAACTGCGGGGCTACGACGAGCTGACCATCACCCCGCGGGGCCACGTGCCGCGAGAGGCCGCAGGCTTCAGCACGCTCGACCGCGTCGGCGAAGCCTACTTCATCCTCAACGCCAGCGTCGGGGTCAGGCTCGGCAGCAGCGTATTCGCGAACGTCTTCTACGACGCCGGCAACGTCTGGTCAACCTCCTACGGCCTCGACCCGACCAACCTGTTGCGAGGCTTCGGCATCGGTGTAAGCTTAGTCACACCCATGGGACCGCTGGGAATCGACTACGCGTACGGCGTCGACCGGCGCGACGCGTACGGGAGGCCCGATCCGGGGTGGAAGCTGCACTTCAGATTCGGGCAGGTATTCTAGGAGTGTCGTCGATAGGTGGCCGGAATGGGCTTGGGCCCGGCCTGTCACATGAGCAGAGGGGAGCGAGAGAGTGCAGTACAAGGTTAGTGCGATACTGGTGGCGACGGCCTTTGCCGCGCTCGGCTATGCCGGCTTCAACCAGCCGCAAGGCCCGCAGATCAAGCTGGCGTTCGTCAACTCAAACGAGATCATCTCTCAGGCGCCGGGCGCTGCGGAGGCCCAGGCCACGTTCGAGCGCGAGATGGCGGGCTGGAACGCGCAGGTCGAGGCGATGGGCGATTCGCTGAACGAGATGATCACGCAGTACGAGCAACAGCAGGTCATGCTGTCGCCGGAAGCGCGCACCCAGCGTCAGCAGGCGATCAATCAGAGGCGGCTGGATTTCCAGCAGCGGACGGCCGAGCTGGAACAGGTTGCGCAGCGCCGGCAGGCCCAACTGCTTCAGCCGATCACCAACGCGGTCCGGACCGTGCTGGAGGAGCTGCGCGTTGAGCAGCAGTACACGATGATCTTCGATGCCGCGGCCGGGGGTCTGATCGCGGCCGACACGACCTTGGACATAACCGCCCAAGTTCTTGAACGGTTGCGGGCGCAGAGTGCGCAACCGGAGGGAGCGGGGAACTAGCGTCGCGAGCCCGGCTGGCCGAGGGCCCCGGGCTCCTGCGCCCACGGTATCGATACGGCACCGTGGGCGTTCTTGCGGTGGTGCCGCTGGTCGGCGGCGCTGACTCGTCCACGGGAGTTCCTATGTCAACCAGCATAACGGTGGGTCAGCTCGCCGAGCATCTGGGCGCCGAGCTGACCGGCGACCCTAGTGGCCGGCTGGTCGGGGCCGCCCCGCTCGAGGCGGCGAACGAGGGGGAAGTCAGCTTCCTTGCTCGGCGAAAATTCCTCCCCTATCTTGGCGCGACTCGCGCTACGGCTGTCCTGGTCACCCGCAGCGTGGGCGAGCTCGATGTCGTTCCTCCAGGCACAGCGCTGCTGTGGGTCGACGACGCGTACGCCGCTCTCGCAGAGGTCCTGACGCTGCTCTACCCGGAGGCTCCACGAGCGGTCGCGATCGCGCCGACCGCTGTGCTCGAGCCCGGAGTAGAGCTGGGTGCTGACGTGAGCATAGGACCCCATACGGTCGTCGAGTCCGGCGCCAAGCTGGGCGACGGAGCCCGCATCGGTGCCAACTGCGTGATCGGCGAAAGGAGCGAGCTGGGTGCCGGCACCGAGATCGGCAATCTGGTTTGCGTCTACCCCGACACCGTGATCGGAGCCGACTGCATCATACACAGCGGGGC
>JASFTY010000352.1:0-4797 GCA_050050535.1 Gemmatimonadales bacterium
CCCCGGCTACGGGCCGTTCGCCCTGCTGGGCGGCTTCCTGACCCTGGCGCTGGCGGGCCTGGCAGCACTCTGGGCCCTGCTGCCCGGGTCGTGCTGGCCCTACCTGACATGGCCGGTCGTGCTGGCGGCGCTCGCCGGGATCGCCGCCTGGTCCGTGCGGCGGCCGGCGGGTCGCTGGCGGCGCGTCTGGCCCGGGGCGGCCGTGCTGGGGACCGCGGGGGCCGTTGCCGCGTACGGGATCAGCGTCTGGCGGGCGCCGCTATTCGCCGTCGCCGGCGGCCTGGCAGCGGCCGTCGTGGCGGGCTTCGGTGCCGACCTGGTCCGCCTGCGGGCGGCGCGACGTGCGCTGGCGGGGAACGAACCGGGGCCGGCGGCGCCGGCGATGCGGGCCCGGGCACGCCGTCGGAGCGCGTCGGCACTGGCCCATCTGGGCGTCGCCTTGCTCGTTCTGGGAGTCTCGGCGGGCGCCCTGACCCGTAGCGCGGTGGGTACGATCGAGCCGGGCGAATCGCTCAGTCTGCGGGGCCGGTCCGAGACGGGGATCGCGGTCACCTACCTGGGTCTCTCGCGCTATCGAGTAGACGAGCTCGGGAGGCAGGTGGCCAGCTTCAAGCTCGATCGGGGTGCCGCGCCGCCCGAGCTCATCACCGCCACGCTGACCTACGACCGGGCGCGAGACCGCCAGAGCGAGACGCCGGCCCTCCGGCGCGGCGTCGTTCGCGATGTCATCGTTCGCTTCTCCCCGCGCCCAAGAAGCGACGCCGTCGATTGTCGCCTCTCGGTACGCTTCCTGGCGGGGCTCGTGTGGCTGGGTGGAGTGCTTGTCTTGCTCTCGTTCGTGCTTCGAGGGAGGCCGCTCGCGTGACCGCGCTACTGGCGATGATCCTGGGGATCGTGGCCGCCGGCTACGCGGTCTGGCCGCTGCTCCGCGGTCGACGACTGCCCCCGCTCGGCGAGCCGCCCGATCACGAGCGGGCCGAGGCCGAAGCCGAGGCCGAGGTGGCTGTTCTGCTGGCCTGGTCGGCGGCCGCTGGTGAGATGCGGCGCGAAGCGGAGCCCGCCGGCCAAGTCGATCGTCTTGCACGCTGATTGCTGAGGCAGGCACCGGCCGCTAGCTTCGCCTTAGACGCCCCTGAAACGAGCCACCTGCGATGTCGTTATCCGGTTCGGCCTGCATCGAGCGATGGGGAAGGGCGGCGATTCCCCGACTGCTTCGTGGCGCGCCGATTGTCTTGGTCCTGCTCCTTCCAACAGAGCTCACGGCGCAAGTCCACCCTGACTCCGGCCGCATCGTCGGACGACTCCTGGATGGTGTCACGCTTACCCCGGTCGTCGCTGCGGAGGTCACGCTCAGCTGCAGCCTGATCGATGTACCTGCCCGGAATGTGACCGACGAAGACGGGGAGTTCGTGTTCTCCAGCGTGAGACCGGGCTGGTGCAAGCTCGAGATCGAGCACCTGGGCTACGGGAGTCAGTGGACGACGGTGGACGTGCCGCGGGGCGGAACGATAGATGTAGACGTCCATATAGCCCCCGAGCCGGTGCGCCTGGAGCCGCTACGGGTAGAGGTATACCCGCGGTCGCGACGCTTGGAGCGGGAAGGCTTCTACAGCAGAAAGGAGCTTGGATCCGGACACGTCTTCACCAGGGCCGAGCTGGACGATTGGCGAGGATCACTGAGCCAGAATCTGCAGATGGTGCCGGGCGTGTACCGCTATCCCGGCGACCCCGACGCCCTCGTCCGAATGCTCTTCCCGGGCCACTACGGGTTGAGCATGTGCGCTCCGACCGTTTTCGTGAACGGCTGGCAGGACCCGTCAGCGATCAGCTTCCTGGACGCCTACGACCCTTCCCAGCTCGAGGGCGTGGAGGTGTACCGGGCGTGGTGGGAGGTGCCGGGCAAGTATCGAATCCGGCTGTACCCTTCGCGGCTTGAGTGCGGTGTCATCCTTCTCTGGCTGCGGGAAGGAGGCTAGAGACGTGAGCCCTGGCTGGCACGGGGTCGCCGAACAGCTCGGGGCCGCGCCGTCCCGGGCCTTGACCCCGAAGAATTCCCGAAGTAGCTTGCGCCTGTACCCGGGCCGCTCCTAATGACACAGACCCTATGACCGGAAACGACATCGTCGACCTGCGCAGCGATACCGTGACCCGGCCGTCCCCCGGGATGCGCCAGGCGATCGCCGAGGCCGAGGTCGGCGACGACGTCCACGGCGACGATCCCACGGCGAACCGCTTGCAGGAGCGGCTGGCGGCGCTTCTGGGCAAGGAGGCGTCGCTCTTCTTTCCCAGCGGCACCCAGGCGAACCAGACGGGGATCCTGGTCAACACGCAGCAGGGGACCGAGGCGATCTGTGAGGCGAACGCCCACGTCCTGCACTACGAGCTCGCGGGCGCGGCGACCTGGTCGGGTGTGCAGCTACGGCCGGTGTCGACGGAGGACGGTCTGCTGACGGCGGAGCTGGTGCGGCCCTTCATCCGGCCCGCCAGCCCGCACCTGATGCGCACGGCGCTGATCTGCGCTGAGAACACGCACAACATGGCGGGCGGGGCGGTGATGCCGCTGGCGACCCTGCAGGGGTTGCGCGAGCTGGCGGCGGAGCACGGCCTGCCGCTCCACCTGGACGGTGCGCGGCTGTGGAACGCGGCGGCGGCGACGGGAGTCACAGTTGCCGAGTTCGCCGCACACGCCGACACGGTCATGGTCTGCTTCTCGAAGGGGCTGGGCGCGCCCGTCGGTTCCGCTCTGGCGGGCACGGCGGAGACGATGGCCCGGGCCCACACCTGGCGGAAGCGGCTGGGCGGCGGCATGCGCCAGGTCGGCATCCTGGCGGCGGCGGCGCTCTACTCGCTGGAGCACAGCCTGCCGCGCATCGCCGAGGACCATGCAAGGGCGCGCCGGCTGGCCGAGTGCGTGGGCGGCCTGGACGGGTTTCGCGTGATCCCACCCGACACCAATATCATCATGATCGATGTGGAGCGTGACGACCTGACGCCGGGCGACGTGGTCGCCTTTCTGGAGGAGCGGGGTGTGTGGCTCATGGACACGGGCCCGCGCCGGCTCCGGGCGGTCACCCACCTCGACGTCGATGACGCCGGGATCGAGCGGGCCTGCGCCGCGTTCCAGGAGTTGGCGGCACGGTAGCAGCGTTGACGATCGGTTGAGCGTTGCACGGTAGGGTTGCTGGGTAGGGGGTAGGTTGCCATCGCTGAAAGCGAACGTCGGACATCGAGCTTTGAACGTCGAACGCCCAGGTTCCTCAGGAGGGAAAATGGTTGCGGAGCTGAGTGAGGAAAGGAAGAAGGCGCTGAACGTCGCGATCTCCCTGGTCGAGCGGCAGCACGGCAAGGGCGCGATCATGCGCATGGGCGCCGAAGGCGCCCGGGTCAAGGTCGAGGCGATCCCCACGGGCTCCATCGCACTCGACGCCGTCACCGGGATCGGCGGCATCCCGCGCGGCCGGGTCACCGAAGTCTACGGACCCGAGTCGTCGGGCAAGACCACGCTGACGCTGCATATGATCGCCAACGCCCAGGTAGGCGGCGGCGTCGCGGCGTTCATCGACGCCGAGCACGCGCTCGACATCCATTACGCCGAGAAGCTGGGCGTCGACATCGAGAACCTGCTGGTCTCGCAGCCCGACACCGGCGAGCAGGCGCTCGAGATCGCCGAGGTCCTGGTGCGCAGCAGCGCCGTCGATATCGTGGTCATCGATTCCGTCGCCGCGCTCGTCCCCCGCGCCGAGATCGAAGGCGAGATGGGCGCCTCGCACGTCGGACTCCAGGCGCGGCTCATGTCGCAGGCGCTGCGCAAGGTGACCGGCGCCATCAGCCGCTCGAACACGGCGCTCGTCTTTACCAACCAGATCCGCGAGAAGATCGGCGTCATGTTCGGGAACCCCGAGACCCAGCCGGGCGGCCGGGCGCTCAAGTTCTACGCCTCGCTGCGACTCGACATCCGGCGGATCGCCTCGATCAAGGACGGCAACGACCAGGTCGGCAACCGGACGCGCGTCAAAGTCGTCAAGAACAAGTGCGCGCCGCCGTTCCGCCAGGCCGAGTTCGACATCATGTTCAACCAGGGCATCTCGCGATCCGGCGAGCTGGTCGACATCGCGGCCGAGCACGACATCATCAAGAGGTCCGGCGCCTGGTACTCCTACGGGGACCAGCGGATCGGCCAGGGCCGCGAGAACGCCAAGGGCTTCCTCGACGAGAACCCCGATGTCGCCCAGGAGGTCGAAGCGAGAGTGCGCGCCGCGCTCGGCATCGGGCCCAGCGCCGTCGCCGATGCCGCTGAGGAGTCGGAGAAGACCTCGCAGAAGACCTCGGAGAAGAAGAAAGACACCTAACGCGGGTCGCAGCGACCGAGCCAGGTGGACGAGCAAGACCGAGATCAGAGTACGGCCTCCGACGTCTCGGAAGAGGCCGCGCGCCGCGCCATAGACGCGGCGCTCAACTTTTTGTCCTACCGGCAGCGGACCGGCCAGGAGGTCCGCCGCAAACTCCTCGAGCGCGGCTTCAGCACCGAGGTCATCGAAGCGGCGCTCGCCCGGCTCGCCGCCGTCCGCCTGGTCGACGACGAGGCGTTCGTCGCCGCCTACGTCCGCGACCGCATCGCCCACCGCCCGATGGGCGTCCGCCGCATGATCCAGGAGCTCTACCTGAAAGGCATCGCCCGCGAGGTCGCCCTGCCGGTCATCGAGGAGACGCTGCGCGAGGAGGAGACGGACGAGCGGACCCTGGCCGAGCGGGTCGTGGCGAAGAAGCGCCGCACGCTGAAATCACGGCCGCAGGATG
>JASFTY010000353.1:0-4795 GCA_050050535.1 Gemmatimonadales bacterium
GACAGGTACGGGCAAAGAGCTCGTGGCGCGCGCCATCCACAGCGCCAGCCGGCGGAAGGACAAGGTCCTGGTCAAGGTCAACTGCGCTGCTCTGCCGGCCGGCCTCATCGAAAGCGAGCTGTTCGGACATGAGAAAGGGGCGTTCACCGGCGCGACGAGCCGTAAGATCGGACGCTTCGAGCTGGCGAACGGCGGGACGATCTTCCTCGATGAGATCGGTGATATCCCCCTCGATCTCCAAAACAAACTGCTCAGAGTGCTCCAGGAAGGCGAGTTCGAGCGGCTGGGTGACTCGCAGACCCGAAAGACCGACGTCCGCGTTATCGCCGCCACCAACCGGGACCTGTCGGATGCCATCGAGCAGGGAGCGTTCCGCTCCGATCTTTTCTACCGCTTGAACGTCTTCCCGATCGCCGTGCCCGCTCTCCGCGAGCGCAAGAAAGACGTCCCGTTGCTGGTCAGACACCTCGTCATGAAGTACAGCGTCAAGCTGGGCAAGAACATCGAGTCGATCCCGCAGGGTGCGATGAACGCGCTCATGGCTTACGACTGGCCCGGCAACGTGAGGGAGCTGGAGAACGTGATCGAGCGCGCAGTAATCCTCACCGCCGGCACCGAGCTCGAGCTCGGCGACTGGCTCACCCGATCGCCTACCGCCGGAGCGGCCCGCATCCCCACCCTCGACGAGTTGGAGCGCGACCACATCGCACGCGTGCTCGCGGCCACCGGCTGGCGCGTAAGAGGCGACGCCGGCGCCGCCGCCCTCCTCGGTCTCAAGCCCACCACCCTTGAAGCCCGGATGAAGAAGCTGGGAATCGAGCGCCCGCGCTGAGGGTTCCTCCAAAATAGCGTGGCCCCTCCAATATATTGGAGCCGAGAGCCCGGCGGGCTGGCGGCGCGGGGTGGGGCTGATCTTTGGAACTTTAATGATAGCAACGTCTTATAGTGCTGAGCGGTCCGGGGCATGGCCTGGCCCGAAACTTCCCTAGGGTAAGAGCGCGTCAGTTCGGCCCGAGCCGCGACGGTTCGGGCCTGGGACCGGGGGGAGCAGGCAAGCGGCCGGTCCATGAGCGATCGAAAAAGCCCGAAGGGTGGCCTGAACATGTACGCGACGGCGACAGCGATAGCCGAGACGAGAGGGAAGACGTTCGAGGTGGAGGCTCTACCTCACCTCGATGCTGCATACAGATTTGCGATGATGCTGTGCGGCGACCCGGTGCATGCGGAGGATCTTGTGCAGGAGACGATGCTGAGAGCGTTCCGGTCGTGGCACAGGTTCCGGAGCGGGACGAATGCTCGCGCCTGGCTGTTCACGATTCTGCGGAACGTGTTTATCAGCGACTACCGACGCAGCCGGCGTCGGGATCAGACGGTGGATCTTGGCGAGGTCGAGGAGATCACGTTGGTCGAGCCAATGGAGGGCAAAGATCCCGAGTCTCGGTTCCTTCATCGTCAGATCGATGAGGGGGTTATGGCGTGCATTGCGGAGTTGCCGGAGGTATATCGGTCGACGCTGCTACTGAGTGACGTCGAGGGTCTGAGCTACGAGGAAGTTGCGAAGGTATTGGGGCTGCCACTGGGCACGGTCAAATCGCGGCTCTTCCGAGCGCGGCAGATACTGCAGCGGCAGCTACACGACTACGCGGTGGAGGAGGGGTACATAGAGCCGAGGGAGGAGCTGAAGCTTGCGGTCGGCGTTTAGTAGGTGTGGGGAGGACGCTCGCGAGAGGCAACGGTGGGGATCTGGATCACGAAGGTTTTCGAGGACGCCGGGCTGGTCAGGTTGAAGGTCGACGGCCAGGTCGTAGGCGGTTGGGCCTCGGTGCTCGAGGACGAGTGTTCGAAGTACCGTGGGCAGGGTCGAGACGTCGTCCTCGACTTCACCGATGTTTGCTTGGTCGGTCCCCAGGCCGTGGGAGTGCTGAGGCGGCTGATAAGTGACGGGGTGAAGATCGTCGACGTTCATCCGTTGATCGAGGAACTGTTCGAGGAGGTGTGAGTTGGTGCGCCGCGCCCGTGTCTAGGTTCGGCTCACTGTTCCTGCAGCCGGCCGCCCCTCCCGGATGTCCATTCCACACAGTAGACTGCAGTCGAAAGCCAGCATCTGCGCCATCGGGGCCGCGAGGCAGCGCGGCGGTTCCGTCGGCGGCCATCCATATGATTCGGAGCTCGGCAATTGAGTCACGATCGACCGAGCAGAGGGGCCCTGATGGTCGAGGCGGCGATACGGATCGTTGTCTCGGTTCCTCTGCTGGCGCTGCTGTTCTTTCTCCCGGCGGGGCGCTGGGATTGGCGGATGGGTTGGGCTCTGATCGGAGTAATGGTCGTCCTGGTCTGTATAAACATGGCGGCGCTGATGGTGGTGCGCACCGCCCTCGAGGAGAGGATGCTGCGCAACGAGCTGGGCGGGTACGAGGCTTACGCACAGCGGGTGCGCTACCGGCTGATCCCCGGGGTCTGGTAAGACGCTGGGTCGCGGTCGGGATGATGGCAGCCTGATCGGGTCGTGGGTCTACCTGATAGCCGGGTGATCGGCGACTGGTCGAGATGGACCTCACCTGATAGCCGGCGAGAGCGGGGCATGATAGGGCTTCGATAGCGTGGTTGCATGTCGGGTGCGTACTTCGATCGAAGACACTGACCACGTTTTCCAGCCCCAACACCGAGGCCGTCAAGACGGCCGCCCCCACAGCGAGGGCCCGGCGCGTGTGCGCCGGGCCCGCTCCCTTCACACCGTCGCGCCGCCGCATCGGATCCGAGCGCTCTGTGCCTTATTGTGACCCAAACCGCGTGACAGTAGGATTGGCTCGAGATGGCTAGGGAAGAAATGCTGAGATCTGATGTGCTGGCCCGAGTCGAGGCGGCGCTGGACGAAGCGAGCCGTCGAGGCGCGGGCGATCCGGGCTCGCTCGAGCTGGATAGCGAAGCGATCGAGCTGATCCGCGGGTCCGGCGAGCGCGATTCGATTCTCGAGGCGCTGGACCCGGAGAGTATCGGCGGTACCCTGGAGCGGTGCGTGGAGCGGCTGGCGGAGGGTGGTGAGCCGCTCGACGCCGGCACCCGGGAGCTGACGTGGGGGGGCCTCGACCTTATACGGCGTCCGGCGTTCTTGCGGCGCGTGAGCGCCGCCGGGTCAACCGAGCTGTGGGCTCAGAGGGTCCTGTCGGCGGTGGAGGCGTCACACCTGACGGTGGGTGAGCTGTTCCGGCAGCGGGCGGCGAGCTACGCGACGAAGGTACTGTTCGAGGTCCCGACGCCCGGCGGCGGCGCGAGTCTCACCTGGGGCGAGGTCGCCGCCCGCCTGGAGGTGATGGCCCGCGGCCTCACCGCACTCTACGATCGGGAGCGGCCGGCTCGGATCGCGATCCTCTCCGAGAACCGGATCGAGATGGCGTTGGTCGATCTCGCCTGCCTCACATCGGGCCTCGAGAACGTGATGATCCCGGCGAACGCGACGGACGCCGATGTGGGGTACATCCTGCGGCACGCGAAGGTGGGCGCGGTTCTCTGCTCGGGTCGCGAGCAGCTGGACAAGGTCGAGAAGAACAAGGGCTCGCTGCCGGACCTCGAGCATGTGATCACGATCGAGGCATTGGACGGCGTCAGCGGGAGCGTGACGACACTGGCCGAGGTTGAGGGGCGGGCGAGCGAGGTCGCCGCCTCGGTGATCCGGGAGAGATCCGCTGCGGTTCGAATCGGTGATCGTGCCACCATAATGTACACGTCGGGGACGACCGGCATGCCGAAGGGCGTCCAGTACTCGCACCGCAATCTGGTGTTCAAGCGGTTCGCGCGGGCGCTGGCGCTGCCCGAGCTCGGTGAGAGTGACGTCTTCCTCTGCTACCTGCCGCTGTTCCACACGTTCGGCCGCTACCTGGAGATGATGGGGTGCGTGTTCTGGGGCGCGAGGTATTGCTTCTTGGGTGATCCATCGGTCGAGGCTCTGGTCGACGGCATGGCCCGCTACCGGCCCACCGTCTTCATCAGCGTTCCCAGGAAGTGGATCCAGCTGTACGAGGCGATCGGCAGGCGCGTCGACCCGCTGCACGGGCCGGAGGACGAAGTCCAGGCGGTCACGCTCGGCGTGACGGGTGGCCGGCTGAGGTGGGGGCTCTCCGCCGCCGGCCATCTGGATCCCGAGATATTCCGGTTCTTTCACAAGCGCGGGATCCAGTTGCTCAGCGGCTTCGGAATGAGCGAGGCGACGGGCGGCATCACGATGACGCCGCCTTTCCAATACAGGGACGGCTCGCTGGGAGTCGCGCTCCCCGGAATCGAGCTGAAGCTCGGCGAGGATGGCGAGTTGTTGATCCGGGGGCCGTACGTGATGATGGGGTATCTCGATCCGCCGGACGGTCAGCCGTCGTTCGATGAGCACGGTTGGCTGCACACCGGGGACCTGATGAGGATGGACGGCGCGGGACACATCCGGCTGGTGGACCGCAAGAAGGAGATCTACAAGAACACCAAAGGCCAGACGATCGCGCCGCAGCGGATCGAGAACTTGTTTCGGGAGTTCGCGTCGGTCGGCCGCGCCTTTCTGGTCGGAGACCACAAAGAGTACAATACGCTGCTCATCTATCCCAATCCGGACTACGAGGAGCTCGACTTCTCTTCATTGCCTGCAGCGGAGCAGCGAGAGCATTTCCGTTCGCTGGTCGTGTCGGTCAACAAGTTCGTGGCGCCGTTCGAGCGGATCGTCGATTTCGCGATCATCGATCGCGATCTCGATTCAGAGCAGGGTGAGTTGACGCCGAAAGGCACCCCGCGCCGGAAAGTCGTCGTCGATAACTTC
>JASFTY010000354.1:0-4793 GCA_050050535.1 Gemmatimonadales bacterium
TTCGTCGACGGCAGGTTCAGGGATCTCGCCTCGCTGGTCTCTCCCGGCGACGTGCTGGTGCTGAACGATACCCACGTCTTCCCGGCTCGCCTGATCGGGCGGAAGCCCAGCGGTGCGGTGGCCGAGGTCTTGCTGATCGAGCGACTCGACGTCGCCGGCACCCGCTGGCGCGCCCTGGTTCGGCCCGGCGCCAAGCTCAAGCCGGGTCGCGTAGTGGAGGTCGCCGCCGATCTTCAGGTGGTCGTCGAGGAGACGGTCGCGGGTGGGGCGCGCCTGGTGCGCCTCGAGTCCAGCCTTCCACCCGACGAGGCACTCGCCCGTTACGGGCATGTCCCGCTACCACCGTATATCCCGCGCCCGGACGACCAGGGCGACCGGGACCGCTATCAAACGGTGTACGCGCGCGAGCGGGGCAGCGTGGCGGCGCCGACCGCCGGGCTGCACTTCAGCGAGGATCTGCTGTCGGCGATCGAGGCGCGAGGGGTCAGCATCGCAACTGTCACCCTGCATGTGGGTCCAGGGACCTTCAGGCCGGTCGAGGTCGAGGATCCCGGCCTGCACCGCCTCGACGCCGAGTGGTACCGGGTCACGCCGCAGGCGGCCGAGACCATCAATCAGGGCCGCGCGCGGGGCGGCGCCATCTGGGCCGTCGGTACGACGACCGTGCGCACTCTGGAGACGGCACTCGGTGATGACCGGCGCCTGTCGCCAGGCGAAGGCAAGACCGATCTCTTCATCCGGCCCGGCTACCGCTTCAGGGCTGTCGATCGCCTGGTGACGAACTTCCACCTGCCGCGCTCGACGCTGCTCATGCTGGTCGCCGGCTTCGCCGGCTACGACCTCACCATGGCGGCCTACCGTCACGCGGCACAGGCGGGCTACCGCTTCTACTCGTACGGCGATGCCATGGCTGTGACATGAGTGCCGCTGCGGGGCGCAGGCAGGGGGCGTTCCGGCTGGGGGCCCGTGACGGCGCGGCCCGGACCGGCCTGTTGCACCTGGCGCACGGGTCTGTGCAAACGCCAGCCTTCATGCCGGTGGGTACCCAAGGCACCGTCAAGGCCCTGTCGCCCGAGGAGCTGGAGACGCTGGGCGCCGAGATCGTGCTGGCAAACGCCTACCATCTGTATCTGAGGCCGGGACACGAGGTCGTGCGCCGCCACGGCGGCCTGCACGAGTTCATGAACTGGCAGCGGCCGATCCTGACCGATTCGGGCGGCTATCAGGTCTTCTCGCTGGCCAGGATCAACGAGGTCTCCGATGAAGGTGTCTGGTTCCAGAGCCACATTGACGGCTCGCGTCACTTCATCACACCCGAGCTGGTAATCGATATCGAGCGCGCCCTCGGCGCCGACGTGATAATGGCCTTCGATGAGTGCCCCCCAGGTCGTGCCGACCGCGACACCGCCGCCCGCGCGGTCGAGCGCACACACGGCTGGCTCGAACGTTGCACGCGCCGCTTCGACCAGATCTCCGCCGCTGCGCCCGATCAGCTGCTGCTGCCGGTTCTCCAGGGCGGTACCTTTCCGGATCTGCGGCTCGAATCGCTGCGGCGGGCTCGCGATCTACGCGATTGGGCCGGATTCGGGATCGGCGGCCTGTCGGTCGGCGAGCCCAAGGAGCTGACGTTCGAGATCCTGGCCGGCCTCTCGGCCCGGCTGCCCGAGGACGGCGTCCGCTATCTCCTGGGTGTAGGATATCCAACCGATCTGCTCCAGGCGGTCCGCCTCGGCTACGATCTGTTCGATTGCGTCGCACCGACCCGGAACGGTAGGAACGGGACGGCCTTTACGGCGGAAGGGCCGGTGAACGTCAAGCTGGCGGCCTGGCGCGACGACGGGTCGCCGATCGAGGAGGGTTGCGGCTGCTGGGCGTGCAGCAGCTACAGCCGCGCCTACGTCCGTCACTTGTTCGTGGCCGAGGAGCTCCTGGGGTTGCGCGTGCTGTCGATTCATAACCTTTATTTCCTTACCGACCTCATGAGTCAGGCCCGGGCGGCGATCGAAGCCGGGCGTCTCGATGCCTGGGTGACCGGTTGTCTGGACCGTTATGGCGGTGGTGGCTGAATGCGGTTGTCGGACGTCTGAGGTCGAGGCTGGCGGCGCGGGTGCGCCTTGAGCTTCGAGCGTTCAACATCGAGTATAGAACGTGGGTTCTTCGAGATCTGACCTAGAAAGAGAGACAGGACAGTGCTAGCACTCGCATTCGTACCGTCCGATCAGGGCGGTGGTAGCGCAGCCGGTACCCTGATCATGCTCGCGATGTTCGTCGCGATATTCTACCTGCTCCTGATCCGACCGCAGCGGCAACAGCAGAAGCGGCACCAGCAGATGGTTCAGGATCTGCGGCGCGGCGACGAAGTGGCGACGATCGGTGGTATAGTCGGCAAAATCATCCACATCAAGGATGATCGGGTCACGATCAAGACGGGTGAGGATACGCGGCTGGTGATCGAGCGGGACAAGGTGGCGCGCAGATTCACCGCCGGGACGGAGGAGGAGTCATAGGATGCTGGAAGTAAGGCTACTGGGCGACCCGGTGCTGCGCCAGCGAGCCGAGGACGTCGAAGATATAGACGACGATATCCGGGAGCTCGCCGGCAAGATGTTCGAGACCATGTATACGGAGGAGGGCATCGGACTGGCTGCGCCACAGGTCGGCGTGTCAAGGCGTCTCTTCGTCATGGACATCCGCGAGGAGACGGCGGAGCCGCGGGCCGTAGTCAACCCGCAGATCGTCGAGCGTTCGGGGTCGGAGCGCGGTGACGAGGGCTGTCTCAGCCTGCCCGGACTTTTCGGGACGGTCGAGCGGTCGGCGAACGTCGTGATGGAGGGCCTGGATCTGGACGGTAGGCCGCTCCGCATCGAGGCGTCGGCGCTACTGGCGCGCTGTATCCAGCATGAGATCGACCATCTAGACGGCGTCCTCTTCATCGATCATCTGTCGCCGATCAAGCGCAAATTGCTGTTGGGCAAGTGGAAGAAGCTTCGGAAGGAGGCGGCTCGGCTGTGAGGATCGCGTTCTGGGGAACGCCACAGTTCGGGGATGTGATGCTGCGCGCGCTCGTCGCTGCCGGCCGCGACGTCGTCGGCGTCGTGACGCAACCGGACCGACCGGCCGGGCGTGGCCGAAAGATGCAGCCGCCGCCGGTGAAGCTGACAGCGCGGGAGGCGGGCATTCCGGTTCTGCAGCCGGAGAGGCCGTGGGGCGACGAGTTCATCGCCGGCCTCCGCGCCTTCGAGCCCGAGATATCGGTTGTCGCCGCCTACGGGCACATCCTGAAGCCGGAAGTCCTCGAGCTGCCGCGGCTCGGCTCGTTCAACGTACACGCCTCACTGCTGCCGAAGCTGCGCGGCGCAGCGCCGGTGAACTGGGCGATCATCCGGGGCTATGTCGAGACCGGTGTGACCATCATGCGGATGGTCGAGCGGCTCGACGCCGGCCCGATGATCGCGCGAGCGCGCTGCGCGATCGACGACCGGGCCACGGCCGGCGCGCTGTCCGCCGAGTTGTCGGAACTGGGCGCCCGCACGCTGCTCGACGCCCTGACACTGATCGAGGCAGGCGAAGCGGTCGAGGAGGAGCAGGACGAGGCGGAGGCCAGCTACGCCCCGAAGCTGAGCGCCGACGACGTCAAGCTCGACTGGTCGCTGTCTGCCCGGGAGCTCGATCGCTGGATCCGCGGCTGTGATCCTGTACCGGGCTCGTGGACCGAGTTGGCCGGCGCACGCGTGCGCATCTTCGCGCCCCAACCCACGGACGAGACTGCGGGTGCGGAGCCCGGCGTCGTCGTTTCCGCCGACCCCCGTGCCGGCCTCGCCGTGGCCACAGGGTCCGGCGTGCTGCGCGTCGGCCAGGTACAGCCCGCGGGAAAGCGGCGGATGGAGACTGTGGAATGGATACGCGGCCGCGGCGTGGCGGAGGGCGCGCGGTTCGCCTGAGTCGGCCGTTGCCGCGGCTCTTCCTGGTGACGAGCGACGAGCTCGTCGAGGACTCGGGCTTCGTCGAACGTGCGGCCTCGGCTGTCGCCGCAGGCGGCCCGGACTGCGCACTCCAATTGCGCGCCCACCGGGCGACGGGCAGCCGATTGTGGAGGGTCGCTGCCGAGCTGAAGCCCGCTGCCCAGCGGGCAGGAGCCACGCTGTGGCTTAACGATCGCGTCGACCTGGCGCTGGCCGTCGATGCGCACGGCGTCCAGCTCGGCGCCCGCAGCCTGCAGGTCGATGTGGCGCGCCGCCTCCTGGGTAAGGCCGTCTGGATCGGCGCCTCGGTGCACAGCCCGGCCGCGGCGCGTGAGTCGCTTGAGCGCGGTGCGGACATCGCCGTGCTGGGCAACGTCTATTCGACGGCGTCGCATCCCGAGCGCGCGCCGCTCGGGCTCGAGCCGCTCAGGCAGGCCGCAGTGGGTCGACCGATTGTGGCGATCGGGGGTATCACCCCCGAAAGGGTAGCGGAAGTCGTAGGTGCGGGCGCCTGGGGCGTGGCCGTGTTGAGCGGTGTCTGGCAGGCGGAGGACGTCGCTGCGGCGGTACGGCTGTTCCGGCAGGCGCTGGCGGATGCACTGGGAAATGCCGATTCGAGCTAAGTGGTGGAAAACGTGACTGAAGCGGCGGACAGAGACAAGATTGCCATCACCTTGAACGGTGAGGAGAGAGAGGTGCCCGCCGGACTCACGGTTCGTGATCTGCTGGCGCATCTCGGCCTCCACGAGCGGCTGGTCGTCGTCGAGCTCAACCGGGAGATCCTGCGGCGCGGCCGTTACGGGGAGGTTCCCGTCAGTGCCGGCGATGAGG
>JASFTY010000355.1:0-4792 GCA_050050535.1 Gemmatimonadales bacterium
TCCACCGGCCGGTAAGGCACGATGAGCGACCAGCCGTCCTCGGTATCGGAGCCGGTCAGCCGAACGCGGGAGAGGTCTTTGTGCACCACGGACAGGCGCCTACCCTGCTCATCGCGGACCCGGGCAACGACCTTCTTCTTGCCGCCGAAGACGATGAACCAGACGATGTCCATCCCCAGCGCCGACGCCGCCACCGAGACCGCCACCTGCGAGCCGGTGACGAGCATCTGGCGGATGCGGCGGCGGATGAACTCGCGGCCGTAACGCCAGGCGGCGAACTCGGGACGCTGCGGCCGACCGATGCGGACCAGCTCGAGCCCCTCGCGCAGTCTGGCCAGCCCGATGTTGTCGGTGGAGAAGCTTTGGGCCGTGTCGTAAAACCGGCGCTCGCACTCGTCGATCGCCTCCCAGCGCTCTTCCAGCGGGCTCAGGTTCCAGCGCCGGCAGTACTCGCAGATGACCCACAGCCGGCCTTTCTCCTGGTCGAAGGCGAGCCGACGGCCGACGGGGAAGTTCTCGACGCTCTCGTTGGAGCCGAGTTTGCGGTGGCAGTAGATACAGGTCTTGTACATGGTAGTAGTCAGTGATCAGTGGTCAGTGATCGGTGATCAGTAACTTCACCCGATTGACGATGTGTCGCGGCGTTGCCAACTACGCACCTCACTGATCACTGATCACTGATTACTGATTACTGATTACTGATCACTCATCACCGGTGGTCACGCACCCACTCGTCCACGTCCCTCGGGATGAGCAGCGAGTCGGCGATGGCCGCGATCTCTTCCGCCTCGCGCCAGGCCGCCTCGAGCGCCGCCAGCTCGCCCTCCATCGCCCGCCGCTCCGACTCCTCGTGCGCCGCCATCTCGAGCGCCAGTCGCGTCAGCGGGTCCATACGGGTGAGGCGCGCGACACCGGTCGTGACGGGCGCCGCGGCGAAGACGCGCGCCGGGTCGCCGGCGTCCTCGATCAGTCTCACGGCGTCCTTCACGTCCCAGGCCGTGGCGCCGAACGGGTTGAGCCAGGGCAGGACATGGCCTGCCGCCCGGACCGCCACACCGCCCTCGAGCTGTACCAGCTGTCGCTCGCCGCGACCGCGCCGGCCGAACAGCCAGATGCGTTCGCGCGGCCGGTAAGGCACCGTGAGCGACCAGCCCTCGGGCGAATCGTTGGGAACGATCTTCAGCTCCTTCAAGTCCTTACGGACGATGCGCAGGCGCTTGCCCTCCTCGTCGCGGACCCGCGCGATGACCTTCGAGTTGTCGTCGCTGAGGAAGAAGAAGACGATCCCGAAGACCGACGTCAGCGTATAGCCGACGCCCGCTGCGGTGGCCTTGAGGATGTTGCGGACGCGTCGCCTGATGAACTGCTTACCGTAGCGCCAGGCGGCGAACTCGGGGCGCAGCGCCCGGCCGACTCGGACCAGTTCCAGCCCTTCCCTGAGTCGCGCCAGCCCGATGTTGTCGGTCGAGTAGCGCAGGCGCGTGCGGCGGAACTCGCGCTCGCAGTCCTCGATCGCCTCCCAACGCTCGTCTAGCGGGCTCAGGTTCCAGCGCCGGCAGCGCTCGCAGACCACCCACAGCCGTCCCCGCTCGCCGTCAAAGGCGAGCCGTCGTCCGACGGGGAACTTCTCGACGACTTCGTTGTCGCCGAGATCGCGGTTGCAGTATATGCAGGTCCTGTACATTCCACTAATCAGTAGGCGGTGGGCGGTGCATCTGTGCGTCTGTGCGTCGGTGTGTTCCATCTGAACGGTTCACGACTGCCGGCTACTGACGCACCGGCCTACCGACGTACCGACCTACGGGCCACCTTCTGCTGCACACCGCTCACCGATGTTTCCGTATCCACTCCTCCACGCTCTCCGGGATGAGCAGCCGGTCGGCGATCGAGGCGATCTCCTCCGCTTCGCGCCACTCCTGCTCGAGGATCGACAGCTCGCCTTCGAGGGAACGGCGCTCGCTCTCCTCGTGGGCCGCCATCTCCAGCGCCAGCCGCACGTTCGCGTCGAGGTTCTTGAGCTCCGTGGCGTCGCGGTCGAAGATGCGGTCGGGGACGAGCGTCCCGCGTTCGGCGGCGACGTTGGCGAACAGACGCTCGGGCGCGCGCGCTTCCTCGATCATCGTCACGGCCCTTCTCACCTGCGAGTCGCTACCGCCGTACTCGTTCACCCGCGGCAGGATCCGGCCGGCAGCTCGAACCGCGGTCGGTCCCGCGAGCTCCGTCTCCTGGCGTTTACCCTTGCCGGCCGACCAGAACAGGAACTGCCGTTGCTGCGGGCGGTAGGTGACGCCGAGTGCCCAACCGTCCGGGTTCTCGGCACGATACAGCTTCAGCCGCTTCACCTCGGGCGGCGTCAAGTAGAGGCGCTTGCCCTCTTCGTCCCGGACACGCGCAACGACACGATTGTTCCGTAAGCCGATGAAGAGCGGCAGCAGGTTGGTGCCGGCGATCGCGGCGCCGATTCCGATGGCGATCTGGGCGGCCACAGCGACGATGTTGCGCACGCGGCGCTGCCAGAACTCGCGCCCGTAGCGCCAGGCGGCGAACTCGCGACGCTGTGGTTTGCCGATGCGCACGAGCTGGAGCCGCTCGGAGATCTGGGCGAGCCCGATGTTGTCGGTGGAGAAGCTCTTGGGTGTGTCGGAGAACTGGCGCTCGCACTGCTCGATCGCCTCCCAGCGCTCCTCGAGCGGCGACAGGTTCCAGCGCCGGCAGTGCTCGCAGATCACCCACAGCCGGCCCTTGTCCTGGTCGAAGGCGAGGCGCCGGCCGACTGGGAACTCTTCGACGACTTCGTTATCGCCGAGGTTGCGGTTGCAGTAGATGCAGGTCTTGTACATGGTAGTAGTCAGTGATCAGTGATCGTTGATCAGCAGCTTCACCCGATGAACGATGCGTCGCGGCGTCGCCAGCTATGTACCTCACTGATCACTGATTACTGATCATCTGTGTCTTCGTATCCAGCTCTCCACGCTCTCCGGGATGAGCAGCCGGTCGGCGATGGCAGCGATCTCCTCCGCCTCGCGCCACGCTTCCTCCAGTTCGGCCAGCTCGCCCTCGAACGCGCGACGCTCGGTCTCCTCGTGCGCGGCCATCTCGAGCGCCAGCCGAGTCGTCGCATCGAGCCGGCCGACCTCGCTCACCTCGACGCGCACGAGGGAGTAGGGTAGCCGCTCCTTCCCCTCCACGCGAGCCACCGAGTGGAAGAAGCGCTCGGGGCCGCGGGCATCCTCGATCAGCCGCACCGCGTTCTGGACCTGGGTGTTCGAACCGCCGAACGAGTTAACGCTGGGCATGATGCGTCCGGCGGCGCGGATCGCCACCGAGCCCTCCAGCTCGGTGATCTTGCGTTCACCCTTTGCCCAGGCGCCGAAGATGCCCCAGTTCCGCTCTTCGTCCCGGTAGGGTACGCTCAGCATCCAACCGTCATCGCGATGCGGCGCACGGATGAGCCGCGTCTTCTTCGCGTCCTTGAGTGGGACGAACAGTCGGCGGCCGTTCTCCGTACTGATACGGGCGACGATCTTCTCCTGTTGCTCGCCGAACAAGTGGACGACGAAGACGCCGGAAGCGGCGGCTGCTATCATCGCACCGAGCTTCACGCCCCACACCGTGAGCGTCTTGATGCGGCGCCTCAGGAACTGCCGGCCGTAGCGCCAGGCGGCGAACTCGCGGCGCTGGGGCCGCCCGATCCGCACCAGCTCCATCCCCTGGCGCAGCCGGGCCAGCCCGATGTTGTCGGTCGAGAAGCTCTCCGGCGTGTCGCGGAATGTGCGCTCGCATTCCTCGATCGCCTCCCAGCGCTCTTCCAGCGGCGACAGGTTCCAACGCCGGCAGCGCTCGCAGACCACCCACAGCCGGCCGCGCTCGCCGTCGAAGGCGATAAGGCGGCCCACCGGGAAGTGCTCGACGGCCTCGTTACGGCCCAGGCTGCGGTTGCAGTAGATACAGGTCTTGTACATTCCGGTAGCCGGTGGCCGGTTGTCGGTAATCGTGCGCTACCGACTGCGGGTGACCGATTACCGATGCTGCGGCCTTTCCTCTACTGAATATGACGTCGGATGGCCGGTCGGTGTTTCTACTGCGCAACCATCCGTCCTATAAGTAGATACACCGGCGAGTGAGCCGTTATTCGCCGCTCGGGGCGTCACGCGACGTCCAGCCACGCATCGCGTTGGCCCACTCTAGCTGCCACGCTTCTCGGCTCCGGGACGCTGATTCGGCCGGCCGAGTGCCGGAAATGCGTCGGGCGGGCCCGAGAGCCCGCCCGATGGTCATGCGGCGTCACCGCCCGCGGCGCGGGCGGCCGGTCAGTCGGTTCCTCCCATCATCGCCTCGCGGACAGCCTTGAACTCGGTGCCCTCGTTCCAGCTCGGGAAGGTCGACTCGTTGGCCAGCTTGTATCCGACGAGGAAGAAGAGCTGCAAATCGTCGACGGCGCCCGCCAGGTCCCAGTCCTCGCTGTACTCGTCTGAGGGCTGGTGATAGCGGTTGTTGGTGTATTCTTCTTTCTGCTGGCGCGTCCATTCTTCGCCGTGCTCGACGTGATCGTTGCCGATGTGGGTGTAGAGGGCCGGCACGCCCGCCTTGGCCAGCGGGAAGTGGTCGGAGCGGTAGAAGTAACCGTTCTGGGGCTTGGCGTCGGGCTTGACCACGCGGTCCTGCGTCGCCGCGGCCTCGATCAGGTACTCGTCGAGCTCGGAGTTACCGTAGCCGATGACTTCGATGTCGTTCATCGGGCCGTAGATATTGAGCCCGTCGACGTTGATGGCGCCGACGGTCTTCTCCAGCG
>JASFTY010000356.1:0-4788 GCA_050050535.1 Gemmatimonadales bacterium
GCGGTCGGTGCCGACCAGATAGACCCTGGCGCCGGCCAGCGGCGCGGCGCGCGTGCTGTCGTACACGATCCCTGCGAGCGTCGCACCGACCGACCGCCTCACCCGCTCGCCGTCCCGGGTCCGGATATCGACGACGGCGCCACCGTCCTCCCGGACCGCGGCGAGCCGGTAGCGGTCGTCGAGCGGATGCAGGGGATCGTAGAACT
Organism: Gemmatimonadales bacterium; assembly: GCA_050050535.1. Lineage (GTDB taxonomy): Bacteria > Gemmatimonadota > Gemmatimonadetes > Palauibacterales > KS3-K002. The sequence goes on from JASFTY010000356.1 coordinate 207, forward strand.
CGACGATCGGCGAGCGGATCGACCAGCGACTGATGATCCAGGCCCCGGATGGCAGGCGCTCGAACTCGATATCGCCGCCGATGTCGTCGTCCCAGACGGGCAGCGGCAGACGCTTGTAGCGGAACTCGAGGTCGCGCAGCTCGGCCGTCTCCTTGTCGAGCCACAGCACACCCTCGATGTCGGGTAGGTCGCGGCCCGGCGCCGGCTCGAAGCCGAGCCCGATGAGCCCCTCACGGCCGCCGCGACCCTGGCGGACCGCGAAGCAGTGCTGATCGGCGAAGCTCTCCGACAGCACGACCGCCGCGTCGGGCGCGTAGAAGATGAACGTGTCGGCGGGCAGCGGCCGCACGTATCCGTGCTCGGCCAGATCCTCAGCCGGCCGCGTCGTGAACAGGCCGCCGCGCGCGTTCCAGTACCACGGCCAGGTCCGCTCCTCGCGAACGCGCAGGCTGTGTGGCGCCAGCCGGCGCTCCCAGCGGAGCACCTGGTATCGCAGGACCTGCTGCGCGCTCCAGTCCACTACGCTCAGCGCCTTGCGCGCCTCCTCCCAGACCGCGGCGGTCTCGCGCCCCGCCTCGGGCGGAACCTCGCACACGCGCTCGCCGGTCACGGCCAGCGCCTCCAGCTCGATCGCCTCGACCGGCGCGACGATCGTGACCTCGACCGTCGCGCCCGCCTCGACCTCGATCACATCGGAGAGCGTGCTCCTGAACCCGATCCGCTCGGCGCGTAGACGATAGCGGCCGGGCTCCGGCAGGCGGAGCTGGAAGCGGCCGTCGTCGCCGGTCAGCGTGCCGATGTCGCGGCCCGGCCGCTCGCCTTCCTCGTCGAGCAGCACGATGAACGCGCCGCCGATCGGCTGGCCGCTGCCCTGCTCCAGCAGCGTACCGCGGACCGTTTGGCAGACGGCCGACTCAACCATGAGCAGCGCGACGAACGTGGCGACGGCCACCGCACACACGGCGCGCGCCGACCGACTACACCAGCGGAGCATGTGGGATCGGACTGCTGGGCCAGAACGTGGAGCGGATCCCCTATACATCGTAGACATCCCTGCTGTGGGGGATCGTGTACATCTCCAATATGTGGCGCAGCGCCGGACCGGTCCAGCCATTCGCGCCGGGCTTCACGCTCGCGCCTATTCCTCGGGCCGCTTGCCGATGCCCACCGACACCCCCACCCGGACCAGCAGCAGGTTGCCGCCGCTCTCGATCGGCGTGATGACGAACGATCCGTCCGGCAGCTCCTCGATGCTCTCTTCCCGCAGGTACCGCACGCGCCCGTTCCTCTGATAGGTGGCGGACAGATCGATGTACACCGGACGATGTCCGCGGTGGACGGGGATCAGCAGACCGCCGCCGGCGCTGCCGGCGAACACGAAGTCGTCCAGGTGCGTCGTGCCGCCCGCGTCACCGATCGACGACCTCGTCCAGAAGTACGAGCAGCCTAGGGTGCCGAACAGGTACGGCCGAACGCCGTGGCCGCGTAGGGTGACCTGCGGTCCGATACTGGCCGATGCGATCTGGTTCAGCGTCCTGACGTCGAGGTCCACCAGCGGGTGGACCGCAACGTGCCGTGTGTCCGAGCCGTAGATCAGATACGACGCGTCCAGCCGCAGGCCCCACATGCGCCGATCGTCGAGCTTGTAGACGCCGCCGATACCGAGACCGCCACCCAGACTCACATATTGGGAGAACTCACCCAGCGCGACACCGCTCATGAGCGTCGCGCCGAAGAACGCCCGGTCCGGGACGGGCTCCGGTTCCTGCGCCTGCGCTCGACTCGTCATGCAGGCGAGTGCGGCCACCGCCAACAGGCAAACTCGCCGAGTGTTCGTCTTCATGCCGATCATCGCGCGCTCCTCTCATCTGGTTACGTGTTCGTCGCTCATGGGAGCTCGCCGGCGCGGGACGCCGCAGGCCGTTTAAGAGGACGCGGACGGCGCGCCCGGCCGGCGACGGCGACGGACGACGGCCGCCGGACACGCCGCGCGCCGAGACGCTACACCTCTGGATCGTGTGGGATTGCGATTCCGGGCCAAGCCGCGGAGCGGATCCCCCATGCATCGTAGACGTCCCTGCTGTGGGGGGTCGGGGATACTATAAATATGTGTCGGACCAGCGGGCCGGTCCAGCTTGGCGGGGCAGCGCTAGCGGGCCGGTCCCTTCCTCACACAGCGCCCCGCCGACCGTCTGAGCGCTCTGGCACAGCGCCGCCTGCGCGGCCGCGCTGATCAGACAACCAACGGTCGCCAGGACCGCGAATCTGCGACTTCTCGACATCGCGACGTCCCCGCTCTATGTGCCCCGTCGCGTCCAGATGACGATGACGCCGCAGCGGCCGCTGCTACCGCCGAACTCGGCCGGCAGACTGGCGGCACCTCTGTACACTTCAATCGCCTCGACTTCCGACGGCACCACGAAGTCGTCGATGCAGACGGGCCCCACGGAGCCTCCAGGGCCGCGACTGAGCTCGATTCCATCCACGTACACGTCTGGATAGCACCGCCAGAGCGCTCCCGACAAGGAGCGCTGCCACTTACCTCTGAACCAGGGAGCGGCATTGCAGCTCCTACCTCCAAACGGCCCGCTCGCGGTGACCACGGTGACCGATGGAAGATCCTGTATCATGTGGGAGATCCGAACCGGTTGCCGCTCCTCGATGTCCTCCCGCGTGATGAAGCGGCCGCCCATGTCCATCGCCATGCGCTCGTAGAAGCCGAGCAGCATGGGGGACACCGACCGCTGCTCTGCCATGACCACCAGCGGCTCCAACTCGATCGGCTCCATCCTCAAGCGCAGCTCGAGGTTGACGAGCACTCCGGGATCGACCTCCAGCGAGTCGGAGCGCGTCCCGTAGGCCAGGTGCTCCAATACGATCTCGTACCTGCCGGAGGGTACCCGGGCGAAGAGGAAGATGCCCGCGTCGTCGGTCGCGCTGGCGAATCCCGCCTTCTCACCCGCCAATCGGACGGCGACGGCGTCGATCGGAGCGCCGCTCGCGGCGTCCAAGACGCGGCCGGTAACCGTCGCTTGACCCTCGCGTTCCTGGGCCGCAGCCGGCCCGACGAGGCCCGTCACACAGAGCGTTGCCGCCAGGGCCGCCGCACAGATTCTTCTGAGCATCCTGGACCTCTTTTCTCTACGTCCCCCGTCGCGTCCAGATGACGACCACGCCACAGCCGGCGCGGCTGCCCCCGAAGTCGGCGGGCAGCGACCCGGGGCCGTCGTAGACCTCCACCGCCTCGACCTCGATTGGGGGGACCATGAAGTCAATGTCATTCTCGGGCAGGACCCACTTGCCCAAATAGATCCGGTCCAGGTAGACGGCCGGCCGGCAGGGGCCCCGCAGGGTATCATGTTCATAGCGGGCGAAGATCACATGGCACCGCCCCAATGGACAGCGCACCCGGGTGCCCGGCGCCTCGCCGATCATCTGGCTGATCTGGTGCGGCTGCCGGCGCTCGATGTCCTCCCGGGTGATGAAGTGGCCGCCCATGTCCATCGACATGCGCTGGTAGAAGCCCAGGTGCATCGGCGAGATGGACCGGCGCTCCACCGTCACGGTGAGCGGCGCCAACTCGATGGGCTCCATGACCAGCCGCGCCTCGTAGCTCACCAGCTCGCCTTTGTCCACCTCGATGGAGTCTGTGTGGGTCCCGTACGCCAGGTGCTCGAGCACGACCTCGTAGGTACCGGGCCGCACCCGCGCGAAGAGGAAGGCGCCCTCCCCGTCGGTGACCCGGACCAGGCTCTCGACTGCGCCGACCAGGCGGACCTCCACCGTCTCGATGGGCTCGCCGGTCTCGTCGTCGAGCACCCGGCCCAGCACGACGGCCGGCGACTGCGTGGCTTCCTGGGCGGCAAGGGACACGACATGGGGGCCGCTCAGAGAGAGGACTGCGGCGAGCAGCGTGACGCGCAGCCGGAGGGCACGCGACTCGAGCTCAGGAAGATGAGTCGTCGGGCGCGGAGCAGAAGGAGTTCCACTGCACATACTGAACCTGCCAGCAGTGGGAGGTCGGGTTACATCATCAATATGCGACGAACCCGTCCGCCGGTCTAGTTCGAACGACGGGCGCTACCGGGCCGGTTTGTGGATCGCCAGGCGCGCGACGTAGGGGACGTCGAGCGTGTCCGTGACGACGGCCGCCATAGTGTTGTCGCGGATCACGACGGGCCTGACGTAGAGCAACTGGATGGGTAGATCGAGCTCGCCGAGATAGAACCCGGTCGAGTCGAAGACCTGGACGAAGCGCCCCCTTTCCTCGCCTTCTCTGAGCGGAACGACCCAGACGTTGCCCTCGTCATCTAATAGGATGCGGTCGATGGCGGGCTTGACGTCCGGGAACCGCGACCGGTCGATCTCGCCGCGGAACCAGTCCATCCCCTCGATCGCTTCGTCGATCTCCTCGCTCCGGACCGGCAGCGGCTCGAACGGCTTCCAGCTGATCCGGAGGGTATCGCCGCCGGGCCCGAGACGAAGCAGCTGGTAGCGGTCGGTGATGGCGACCCAGAGACCCCCGTCGCCGGCGAGCACCCAGCGGGCCGAGCCGCTGAACCGGATCCCGACCCGGGTATAA
>JASFTY010000357.1:0-4758 GCA_050050535.1 Gemmatimonadales bacterium
GGCTATCGCCGGCCCGACGGGCGCGAAGCTGTCCGACGCTTTCGCCCTCACCCACTGGAGATCGGAGCGCTGCCAGTTGCGCTCGCTCACATCGTTGCCCGCCGTCACACCGAACACGAAGTCGGAGGCGTCGGCGGCGGAAACATTCTTCGCCTGCTTACCGATCACCACGACGAGCTCGCCCTCGTAATGGACGTCGCCGGCGTCGGGCGGGATGACGATCTCGTCTTCCGGCCCGACTACCGCCGATGGGAGGACAGCGAACAGGCCCGGGTATTCCGGCTCGGGCCGGCCCTTCAGATGACTGCGATAGTTGAGGCCGACGGCGATGACCTTGGACAGTGCGCAGGGAACCAGAAGTCGCACTTCCGAGAGTGCGAGCTCGCCGGTGATCTCGCCGGACCCGGCGAAGATATCGCCCGTCAGCCCGCGGACCGTCTCACCCTCGAGCACTCCGTACGACACCCTGCCCCGGTGTGCGTAGCGCACGTATCTGGTCACCGGCCGACCGTCCTCTGTTTGCGGCTCGTGTTCCGCTACTTCGACGACGTTACGGTGATCGTCTCCAGCCCGTGCGCCCGTGGACCCGTCTCCTCCTTGCGCAGCCGCCAGGCGAAGAAGAAGCCGAGGAAACCGAGGATCGAGAAGATCCACATCCCGAGGGCGTAGCCGCCGGGGTTCTGGGCGCTGGCGCCGGCGTGGTCGTTGGCCCAGCCGATCATCATGTTAAAGCCGAAAAGCCCGATGTTCTGGATCGCGGTCATCACGCCGTAAGCCGTGCCCAGCTTGTCTTCCTCGACGATGTAGGCAACCGACGGCCACATCACCGCCGGCACCAGCGAGAAAGCGATTCCCATCATCAGCATCGGCACCAGCAACGGGATGCGCGTGTAGGCCATGATCAGGTAGACGGGCACCAGCAGCAGCGAGCCGTACATCATGAAGAGCGAGCGTTTGGCCACACGATCGACCAGGTAGCCGAACAGCGGGGTGCACACCATGGCGGCGATGGTAATAACGCCCGAGAGTCTGCCAGCCGCCGCGCGGCTCACCTCGTGGGCATCCTGGAAGAACTTGATCGCGAACGTCTCGAACGGGAAGATCGCCGAATAGAACGTTATACAGAGCAGCACCACCCAGATGTACGACCTGGAGAACGAGAAGAGGTCGGCGAATACCACCTTGTCCGTCGGTCCGGCCTCGCCGATCTGATAGCGGGCTACCGCGCGGTCCTCCATGATCCAGTAGAGGATCCCGCCGACGATGCAGAAGGTGCCGATCCCAACCGCGATGAGGAGCGGCCACCGCCAGTGCTCGAAAGCCGGGCTCGCCCACGTCGGCGACCACTTCGCGGCCAACGAACCGAAGCGCGCGATGGTCAAGTTCAAGCCAAAGGCAAAACTCAGCTCCATGCCTTTGAACCAGCGGGCGATAGCGACGGTGACCGAGACGATCAGCGACTCGGCCCCGAGGCCGAAGATCAATCGGCCGGTGGCCATGACCGCCAGCGTGCCGGTAGCGGCGGTGATCGCCGCTCCGACGAAGCAGAGAGCGCCGAACAGGAGTGTAGCCTTCTTGACGCCGATCCTGTCGATGATGATTCCGCCGATCAGCACCATAACGATGTTCGGCGCGCTGTAGATCGCGTTGAGCAGCCCGATGTTGCTGTCGGAAAAGCCGAGCTGGCTCTTGAGTACGTCCGCCAGCGGGGCCACCATGTCGTAGACGAAGTAGTTCCCGAACATCGCCAGGCTGATCACCACCAGAACGGCCCAGCGATAGAAGACGGGCGGCGACGGCTTGTAGCTGTAGTCTGCTGCCTGAGACTCGGTCATGCGGGTCTCCCTTCGAATGACCGCATACGGCTACGGTTCACCTCCCTGACGTGTGAAGCGCGAGTCAGAGGGTGGCCCTGCGGATCTTTCGCTTGAGGCGCTTGATCCGCTTACGGAGGTGCTTGAGCTGTGCCGAGTCGTGGGCCTCCCGCGCCGCGTCCCGCTGCTTCTTCAGCTCGCGGATCGTCGCCTTGATCTTGGCCTTATCGACTCCGACCACGTCGTGGTGCACATGCTCGTCGATGGCGAACACCTGACAGAGGGCGTGCAGCAACTCGGCCTTGTGCATCGTGCTGTAGCCACGCAGCGCCTCGTGATCCTCGGCCTTAGCGATCTCGCGCAGCTGGGCGACCGTCTTCTTGTGCAGCTCATCGTACGTGTAGGCCATTCGTTCACCTCCTGATGGCGCCCGTCACCGTGTGATTATCTGGATTACCCCGGCATCGTACCGCCTGCCGAACCGGGCCACCGCCTCCCCACCTTCGAAGTGGCGGATCTCCAAGATCTCGCCGACGGAAACCGTCCGCATGGCCTGCAGCCCGCTGAGCTCCATCCTGTCGACGAAGGCCGTGGGTACACGCGGTGTCGGGTCCGAGGTCGACCTGGATGGGCGCGGCGTCAGCCACTGCGGCCTCAGTTGCGCCACAGCATCATAGGCATTGTGCACAGTCCTCACCTCGGCGATCTCCTCGGCGGTCAGCACGTTTCGACTCGGCCTCGCGCCACCGGTCTCAGTCCCGCTCCCCGCGCCCGAGGCGCAGGCGACGAGTGAGGCGGCGACGGCCAGCACTATTGCTAGGTAACGCATACCACACCCTCCATCGGTCGGCTACGAGGTGGCCCCTTGCTCGTTTTCGTTGGGCTGCTGGTAACATGAGCAGCGGTAGATTGCCCGGCAAGCGGTGTAACTTTTTTGTTGATCTGGGAGCCCCGCCGACCGATATTTGAGTAGGATTCCGCAATAGCTGGTCGTGCTGCGGCGACATCCGGCGAGGCCTTGGAGCGAGGATGCTAGTATGAGGTTCGGCCCGGTTTTGCTCGTGGGGCTGCTACTCGCGAATCAGGCTGCCTACGCCCAGCAGGAGGGGGAACGGGCCCGGCTGATCGGCGTGGTCACGGACCGGCTGGCCGAGGCTCCGGCGGTAGCGGCCGAGATATCCCTGCTGGGCGGCGAGCGAAGGACGCTGACGAACGAGGAGGGCTGGTACGTGCTGGAAGACCTACCGCCCGGCGACCACGTAGTCGAAGTCCGCTATCTCGGCCTCGCATCGGAGCGGTACGAGGTATTCGTACCACCGGGCACGACGCGCGTCGACTTCTACATCACGGCACCGCCGTTCGAGCTGGACGAGCTGGTTGTCGAGATCCGGCTGTACCGGTCTTGGAAGATGCAGGAGTTCGAGCGCCGGCGCAGTCGTGAGAACGGGCATTTCATCGACCGGGAGCAGATCGAGGAGCGCTCGCCCCTGTACATCAGCGACCTGCTGCGCGGGATTCCCGGCGTACGGGTGGGGTGGACCACGGAAGGCAACGTGCAGCTCACCATGGGGCACGGGATGTCGGCCTGCGAACCCGATCTGTACATCGACGGTAGCCCATCGCACGCGGCGCGGATAAACGATTGGCTGCCCAACCTGATCGAGGCGATGGAAGTCTACAGCCGCGCCTTCGACCGACCGAGCCAGTTCCGTTCCCGCCGCTGCGGCGCGATCCTGCTCTGGACGCGAGAGAACATCTAGCACACGTCCTGAAGCACCAGTATACTGGCCGCGCGATCGCCCCACCCGGACACCCCGGAGGCCGAAGCTGCGACTGACCGGCAAGCGGATCTTCATCTTCTGGGCGCCGCTGGCGGCGACCTGGCTGATGATGGCGATCGAGGGACCTTTCCTGGCCGCGGTCATCGCGCGGTTGCCCGATCCGAAGTTCAATCTGGCCGCCTGGGGTGTCGCCTTCGCCTTCGCCATTCTGGTCGAGGCTCCGATCATCATGATCATGAGCGCCGCCACCGCTTTGGCGGAGGACTCTCCCAGTTTCTTCAAGCTGCGCAATTTCACCTACGCCCTGAACGCCATCATCACGGCCGTGATGATTCTGGTACTGGTCCCTCCAATATTCGACTTCGTCATCGAAGATCTCATCGGCCTGCCCGACGAGGTCGCCCACCTGACCTACGGTGCCCTACTTCTCATGCTGCCCTGGCCGGCGGCCATCGGCTACCGAAGGTTCTTCCAAGGCCTACTCATCCGCGACAGCCGCACCAGGCTGGTCGCCTACGGGACCGTGATACGGCTCTCGTCGATGGCAGCCACCGCGCTTCTCCTCTACACCCAGTTCGCTCTGGCGGGAGCCTACGTGGGAGCGGCAGCGCTCTCGGCAGGTGTCTGCGCAGAAGCGCTCGCCAGCCGGCTGATGGCGCGCCACACGGTACGCAGGCTGCTCGCGACGGCCGGGAGCGGGTCGTTGAGCTACCGGCGCATCGCCAGCTTCTACTATCCTCTGGCCCTCACCTCGGTACTCGCGCTGGCGGCACACCCGATGGTCACGTTCATGCTCGGCCGTGCCCGCTATCCCGTGGAGTCGCTGGCCGTGCTGCCGGTTGTCAACTCGCTCTCATTCCTCTTCCGCGCTCTGGGCCTGAGCTACCAGGAGGTCGTAATCGCGTTGCTCGGCAAGGACCGGGAACACGTCAGAGCGCTGGCACGGTTCGCTCTTTGGCTGGCGGTGGCATCGTCTTTGGGAATGGCGCTCGTCGGCTTCACCCCGCTCGCCAATGTGTGGTTCGAGACCATTTCGGGGCTCACTCGTCAGCTCGCCGACTTCGCCATCACGCCGACCCGGATCATGCTTCTGTTACCGGCGACGTCGGTTCTGCTCTCACTCCAACGCGGGATACTCGTGCAGGGCCGCTTCACTCCTCCGA
>JASFTY010000358.1:0-4758 GCA_050050535.1 Gemmatimonadales bacterium
CGGGCCCGAAGAGTACAGTCCGGATGCGATCGCCGCCTATATCGCGCCGCTGCTGCTCGCTGTGCTCGTTCCGTTCGTCGCGGTCGGAGCGATCGTTTTCGCGATGAGCCGACGTGGCGCGCACTGGTGGCCGCAGTTCTTCTTCGCCCTACTCGCCGCGATCCTGGCGTTCACCTTTCTTCTGCCGCAGGTCGAGGGCCAGGAGACAAAGTTCGGGGTGCAGGGTGCCGAGGTACCGGAGATCCGGCGACTCGAGCTCGGCCGTTGTTTCATCTACCGGCACTACGTAGTCCGGACCGTGATCGGCGAAGACGTCGGCGAGGAAATCCTCGTGGTGCGCCGTGCAGGGGAGGAAGAGACGGCCAGTTGCGCGGTCGAGCGCGACCAGGCGCAGTACGTCTTCGGCGGCGTCGGCACCGAGAGGTGGTTTGCGGGCATCTATGGCGATCTGCTTTTTGTCGACATCGGAACGGGGCCCGGCATACGCGGGCTCGTACTTCGCAGCCTCACGTCCGGCGCGGCCGTCTACGAGGGCACCTACGCGGACCCCATCGTCCTCGAGCAGGGAGCCGGGGGCGCACAACTGAGCTTCTATGTCGAGATCTCTCCTGAGGCGGGAGAGTACGAGTGCCCGATGGCGGAGCGGTGGGCGGCGTCGGGCCTCGGGCACGCGTACGAGGTAAGAGTGATCCTCGAGCTGGCGACCCTCGAGCTGGAACGTACCGGCGAAGTGAGGTGCAGCCCGCGCCAGTAGTGCGGGCGTCATCACTCCAGGGCGAGCCCGATCTCCGTTCTGACCCAGCCGTCCTCTTCGAGCGGCAGGCGAAATTCGAGTGCTTTGGCCGCTTCCGGTCGGTCGATGCGGCCGAGCGCCCAGGCGGCGTGGCCGCGGACCAAAGGGTCGTCGTCGTTGAGGCCATCGATCAGTGCCGGTATTGCCGCGGGGTCGGCCCAGTTGCCGAGTGCGACGGCGACGTTGCGGAGCAGGCCGCGTCGCTTCGCGCGTGCCAGCGGTGAGTCGGCGTAGCGCGCCTCGAATTCCTGCTCGCTCAATCTCATGAGCTCGATCAGCTCGGGCACGTCGGGGCCAGCGCGCGGCTCGAAGCGAGGCTCCTTCGTTTCAGGCACCTTCTTGTTCCAGGGACAGACCTCCTGGCACACATCGCAGCCGAAGATGTGGTTACCGATCGCCGGTCGCAGCTCGACGGGGATCGGGCCGTGCAGCTCGATCGTCAGGTAGGAGATGCAGAGGCGCGCGTCGACCGCCCGCGACTCCTCGATCGCCCCAGTCGGACAGGCCCAGATGCAGCGGTCGCAGGTCCCGCAACGGTCCGGTAGGAACGGTTCGTCGCTCTGCAGCTCGGCGTCGGTAAGGATCGCTCCCAGGAAGAGGTATGAGCCGAGGTCCGGGTGGATCAGGCAGGTATTCTTGCCGATCCAGCCGATCCCGGCCTGCTGGGCATGGTCTCGCTCGAGCACCGGCCCGTAGTCGACGTAGCAGCGCGAGCGGGTCGCGTCGCCGGCCAGGTGGCGGAGCGCGCCGGCCAACTGCTCGAGCTTCTCCTCGAAGATCGCGTGATAATCGATCCCTCGGGCGTAACGGGCGACAACCGGCTGCCGGGGATCGCCGGTCGGGCCGTCCGTGCCGCCGGCGTAGCTCATCGCGACCATGATGATGGAGCGGGCGCCGGGTAGCGCGTCGGCCGGGTCGAGCCGGCGGCGTACCGCATCCTCGCGGGCCAGGTAAGCCATCTCGCCGTGGTACTGGCGCTCCAGCCAGTCGAGGTAGAAGTCGGCGTGCAGCGGTCGCTCCGCCGGCGCGATCCCAACGAGCTGGAAGCCGAGCTCGCAGGCGCGTGCCTTGATCGCTGAGGTCGGCGAAGTCGCCGAGTTCGCCGGGCGTTTCGTCGGTGCCATGGCTTTACGACCTCCGCCAGCGCGAGAGCCCCACCTGAAGGACCCACCAGTCCAGCCCCGGGTTCGGCGCCTCTCTTGAACCACTCGAGACATGGTGGAATGCGATCCCCAGACCGACCGACCAACCGGGCGCGACAGCACGGCGGAGCCCGACGCCGCCCTCGAACCTGAAGTTGATCCGTCGGGAGCCTTCGACCGGTACATCACGCGAGAAGAGCATCAACCCGGCAGTAGCGCCAGCGAACAATTTCGTCCGTCCGCTTGGCAGGAAGCAGAGCTGGAGGCCCAGTGGTGAGAGACCGATAGCGTAGGCTACTGTCGTATCTGCCCATCCCCATTCGTACCGATCGGTTGGGATATCGGTGACGATGGCCAGCGGGATCAGATCCGCAACGTACTCGACCGCTGCCACCCGCCCCGAGGCCACGATCTTGCCGTATCGCACGCCCAGGATGAAGAGCTTGCCAATCTGACCGGGCGCTCCGCCCACCTTCGCAGAATTCAACGAGACACCAAACCACAGGCCGTCTTCACGCATACCGGCTTCGAGCCAGTGGGAGTGCTCAGCGGCGGAGTCCTCGAGTTGGGCGGCGCTGCAGTCGCCATCGGCCGGCTGGGCAACGGCGAGCCCAGTGCCACAGGCCGAGTAAAGCGCTAAGAGGATTGCAGCGATGCGGAGCGAGAATATGAGCACAGGTTCCCGTCGGCTGAGCGTGATCCGGGTCAGAGACTCATGTCCAGAACGATCTTTCCGAAGCCTTCGCCGGCCTCGAGCCGCTGGTGAGCCTCACGTGCCCGGTCGAGCGGCCAGACGACATCGATCACGGGTTTCAGCTTCTTCTCGAAGACCAGCGACATCACCGTGTTGAATTCGGCAACGTTCGACATCGTGGTCCCGATGATCTGCAACTGTTTCCAGAAGGTGAGGCGGATGTCGACCTGGCCGGCCGGTCCGGTGGTGGCGCCGTAAGTGACCAGGCGGCCGCCGCGGGCCAGTGTACGGAGCAGGTCGGGCCAGACGGCCGCGCCGACGCTGTCGAAGGCGAGGTCGACACCCCGCTTATCGGTCAGCATCCATATTTCCTTCGAGTAGTCCGAGGCGAGCCGGTCGATGACGTGATCGGCGCCGAGCTCGCGCGCGCGACGTACCTTCTCCGGTCCGGCCGTGACGGCGAAGACCGTGGCGCCGATGTGCTTGGCGATCTGGATCGCCGCCGTCGAGGTGCCGCCCGAGGCGCCGGTTACGAGCACGGTCTCGCCGGCGTCGAGCTTGCCGCGGCCCACCAGGCCGCGCCAGGCGGTCTGGAAGACGAGGGGAACGGCGGCGGCCTCCTGGAACGGCAGGTGATCCGGGATGGCGAGCACGTTGGCTGCGGGTACGGCGACGAACTCGGCGAAGCCGCCCCGGACATGCTCGCCGATGATCCTATAAGATGTGCAGAGGCTCTCTTCCCCCTGCTGGCACCAGTCGCAGCGGCCGCACCAGAGGCTGGGGTTCACGAGGACGCGGGTACCCGGGGTGAGTCCTTCAACCGCCTCGCCGACTTGCTCGACGATCCCGGCGATATCGGAGCCGCCGATGTGAGGGAACTCGAGCTTGAGGCCGGGCAGACCGCGCCGTGCCCAGAGGTCGAGGTGGTTCAGCGCCGCGGCGCGCACCGCTATCAGGGCTTGTCCGGGGGCCGGCTCGGGGCGGGGGAGGTCGGCGATCTCGACGACGCCGGGGTCGCCGTGCTGCCAGAAGACTGCCGCTTTCATCGCAGAGCCTTTCTGTGGTTGTCGCGTTCTGGACGGTGACAGACAAGTTCGGGCGTGGGACCCTCAATAGGCAATGGGGGGTGTTATATTGAAGAGCGCGATACTCTCGGGGTCGCGCAGTGACTCGCTAGCGGCGGATCGACCTATGAAACGATTCCTGGTGATAGGCACGCTGGCGCTCGTGGCGTGTGAGTCTTCGCCATCGGCGCCGGGGCCGGCATTCGAGCCGGACCTCAGCCTGGAGAACATCGAGGAGCATCTGAGCGTGCTGGCGCACGACAGCATGTACGGTCGGCGGGCCGGCTCGGAGTACGAGCTGATGGCGGCGGAGTACATCCGGGACGAGTTCATCGAGTACGGGCTGGAGCCCGGGGCCCCGCTGTACATGCAGACGTTCGGCGAGCCGGCGATCTCCGAGTCCGCGAGCGCGTCTGCGGGTCCGACAACCGCAGCGCAGTGGGTCTCGCAGAACGTGCTGGCGGTGATACCCGGTGAAGGTGAGCTGGCGGATGAGTGGGTGGTGCTGGGCGCCCACTACGATCATGTGGGCTGGACTCTGCAGGCCGACACCGCGCTCGTGTACAACGGTGCCGACGACAACGCGTCGGGCACGGCGCTACTGCTCGAGCTGGCGCGCGGCCTCGCCGAATGGGAGGCGAACGGCGGCGTTGGCTCGAACGGCCGCCGCTCGATCATGATCCAGGCCTACGGTGCGGAGGAGGTCGGGCTCGTCGGCTCGACGTATTTCTGCGAGAATCCGGCGGTGCCGATCGGTGACATCGTGGCCATGCTGAACTTCGATATGGTCGGTCGCTACGCCGAGAACGGGCTCACATTGGTCGGTTACAGCGTGTCACCGGACTGGCCCGACATAGTGGCGGGTGCGAACAGTGAGGGGCTGGAGTTCAGCGAGAACATCGGGTTGGTGTCACGAAGCGATCAGGCGTGCTTCTACGAGCGAGAGCGGCCGATCCTCTTCTTCCACACGGGAATACACGACGAGTATCACACGCCGTACGACGACATCGAGCTGATCGACTTCGACGGGATGGAGACGGTCGGTGACCTTGCGGCGGCGGTAGC
>JASFTY010000359.1:0-4746 GCA_050050535.1 Gemmatimonadales bacterium
GACCCAGTCTTCGCACTTCTCAGGGTACGCCTGCGCCAGCTGCGATTCGACCACCTGGCGACGCCAACCGAGGCGATAGGCCAGCCCGCCCAGACCAGCGCCCAGTCGCTCGCTCAGCCTTGGTGCCCGGCTCAGCAGGGCGAAGACCGACCTCACGACCGCGTACTCGAGAAGATGGCGTATTCGAATCAGCTGGCTTCCACCTCACCGCCGGCGATGTGGTTCGCCCCCACATCGAACTGCAGCTCGTATAGCCTACGGTAGGGGCCCGGGCGCGCCAGCAGTTCCTCGTGGCGGCCTGCCTCGACGACCTTGCCGTCGGCGACGACGATGATCTGGTGCGCACCCTGGATCGTCGACAGGCGGTGAGCGACGACGATGACCGTCCGATTGGCCAGCAATCGGTTGATGGCGCCCTGCACCAGCCTCTCCGACTCCGTATCGAGCGCCGACGTGGCCTCGTCGAAGATCAACAGCGGCGGGTCCCGCAGAATCGCCCGCGCTATGGCTATCCGCTGGCGCTGGCCGCCCGACAGGCGGACACCGCGATCACCGAGCAGCGTGTCGTAGCCGTCCGGAAGACGCACGATGAACTCGTGGGCGTTGGCCGCGCTCGCCGCCGCCTCGATCTCTTCCTGGCTGTAGCCGTCGAGCGCGCCGTAGGCAATGTTGGAACGGACGGTATCGTGGAAGATGATCGTCTCCTGCGAGACTACACCCAACAACTTCCGCAGCGAGTCGAGTTGGATCTCCCCAATGTCAACGCCGTCCAGCGTGATCCGCCCGCTCGCCGGTCGGTAGAAACGGGGCAGCAGATCGACCAGCGTGCTCTTCCCCGCACCCGATGGCCCGACCAGAGCGACGACTTCGCCGCGCTTCACCTTGAAGCTCACACCCTGTAGCACGGCGTCCTCGCCGTCGTAGGAGAAATGGACGTCCTCAAACGCCACTTCCCGCTCGAACCCGTCCACGCGGCGGCCGGCGACCGAGACAGGCTCGACACCGGTGTCGAGGATCTCGAAGAATCGGTCCGCCGCGGCAAGCGACGCCTGCGCCCGCGCCGGAAACATCGTCAGCCCCTTGAGCGGAGACTGCACGCGCAACGACACGGTCAAGAACGTGAGGAACGCTTCAGCACTCAGCTCTCCGCTGAACACGAACTGGGCGCCGACCCAAACGAGGACCAGCGTCACCACCGCGCCAAGCAGCTCGGAGAGCGGCGAGCTCAGCAGGCTGATGCGTTCCGCACGTACCAGGTCCTTGAACAGAGCCCGGTTAATCTTACTGAATCTATCTCGCTCGTAGTCCTCCGCTCCGTACGCCTTCACCAGTCGCGCGCCCGAGGCCGTTTCCTGCAGCATGCTGGTCAGTTCGCCCTGCGCGTCGTAGGCGCGGCGGAAGCCGCGGCGCAACCGGTACAGCATCGGCTTCAGGAAGCCGAGGAAGAGCGGTGCTACGACAAGTGCCAGGAGCGTCAGCTTCCAAGAGATGAGGAAGAGCACCAACACGAAGGCGATCAACGACACCGCATGCTTCAGTGCCTCGGCCATCGTGGTCTTGAAGACCTCCTTCGTCTTGTTCGTGTCGGTGAACACACGAGCCACTAACTGGCCCGTCTTGTTGCGATCGAAGAAGCCCAGCGGTAGCCGCTGCAGATGCCCGTACAACTGGTTCCGCATGTCGCGGGCAACGCCTTCCTGGACCGTCATGCCCAACGCACTCGCCGTGTAGAAGAACACGTTCTTCAGTAGGATCGCGGCCATCACGAAGATCACTACGTTGCGCAATGCCTCGTTCGGGCTCGCGCCGGCCAGGAAGGGGCCGAGCACGGCATCCAGCACCCGCTCCACCAGACTGCCCGCACCCGGCAGCACCGCCGCATCACCGAACAGCGAACGCAGGAACGGGATGAGCAGGACCATCGAGAAGCCGTCGAGCAGCGAGCCGGCGGCCATGGCCGCCAGGCTCGCGACGACCAATACGCGGTAGGGGGCGAGATATCCGGCCAGCCGTGACCAGATCTTCACCGCGCCTCGCCCCGTGGCTTGAGCAGCGCCACCGGCAGGATCATCTCCTCGGGACTGACGCCGCCGTGCAAGAAGCTGTCACGGTAGCGCGACTGGTACTCGCGCAGTTTCGTTGGATAGACGAAGAAGTAGTCCTCACGAGCGATCAGGTAGTTCGTCTTAAGGCCGCCGCGCGGCAGTCGGATCGACTCGCCATTCCTGACCAGGAACACCGTGGCCGGGTTCTCCGCCCGCAGGTCGTCCCCGTACTTGTAGCGCAGGCTCGCGGTCGCATCCCGCTTGGCAAACACCGTTGCCGGCCGATGACAATGGACCGACCCGTGATCCGTCGTCAGCAGGACTCGAACACCCCTAGCGCGCAGCAGCTTCAGCGCCTTCCTCAGGTCGGAACCCTTGTACCAGGCCACCGTCAGCCGGCGGAGCGCCTTCGCGTCACGCGCCATCTCGAACAGCAGTTGCGATTCCCCGCGCCCGTGCGTGAGCAGATCAACGAAGTTGAAGACGATAGCTATGGCGCGCGGCTCGTCGAGCAGCGTCGGCAGGCGCCGCAGCATCCCTTCACCGTCGCTCAGCGTGTGCACCTTCTCGTAGTGTGCGGCCAGCGAGCCGTCGGTCAGCCGATCGATCTGCCCGCTGAACAGCTCATCCTCGAACGAGTTGAGGCCTGATTCCTCGTGGGAAGCCGGCCAGCCCGGCCTTTGCTGCGCCAGTTCATCGGGGAAGAGCCCACCGAATATCGCGTTTCGTGCGTAGGGCGTGGCGCTGGGCAAGATCGAGGTGTATAGGTCGGACTCGATCTCGAAGTCCTCCTCGATGACCGGCTGTAGCGCTCGCCATTGGTCGAGCCGCAGACAGTCCACCACGACGAGCACCGCAGGCTCGCCGCGCGCCAACAGCGGCAAGAAGAATTGCGGAATCACGTCGACGGAGAGCGAAGGACGATCGCTCCCGTCTTCAGCGACCCAAGCTGCGTAGTTCTCGACCACGAATTCGGTGAACTCGCGCTGCGCGTCACCGGCGAGCGTGTGCAGCGATTCGAGCAGGCCCGACTCATCGGCCTCACTCAGCTGCAGGTCCCAGTCCACCAACTCGGAGTACAGGTCCATCCAATCGCGAGGAGTGCGGGCGCCGTCGATGGCGGTGCGCAACTCGGAGAACGCACGCACGAAGTCACGTGCTATCTGCTCGTGACGGAGTCCGGGCCCCTCGAGCAGGCGAGCGACGGCCGACGCGACCTGCCGTGGGCTCGTCGGCTTCACGATGTACTCGTCGGCACGCCGGGCGATCGCCTCCCGGAGCGTCGTCTCCTCCTCACTCTTGGTGACCATCACGACGGCGATGCGAGAATCGACGCTTCGGATCTCCCGCAGCATCTCGGTGCCGGTACGTCCCGGCATCTCCTGGTCGAGTATGATCAGGTCGTAGGGATGACGGCGAATCTGGCTCAGGGCATCGTCGCCGTTGGGCGATGTGTCGACGTCGTAGCCGCGCTGCTCGAGGACTAGCCGATGGGGCAACAACAGGTCGATCTCATCATCGACCCACAGTATACGCCCTCTCTTCGATTTCCCGGTGTCCGTCACAGCTTCCAAGTGTAGCTCGTCCACATCGCCACGGGGCGGCCTTGCCGTATTGCCGGCGCGAAGACCCAGTCCCGCGCCTCACGCAACAGCGCCTCATTGTACCGATCATCCGGGGTCGGCGGATCGAGATAGACGCTCTCCACCGCGCCGGCCGCACTGACCAGGACATGTACGGTCACTTCATGACCCCGCACCGAGTTGGGCCGGTCGAGGGGTGCCATGATGATACCCCTCGGGATGGGGACCGCTCGCCGGTTCCCCTCGCTCGCATCACCCCCAGACCCGCTACCTTCGCCTCCCTGAACGCCGGGGTCGACGCGTTCCTGGGGGGGCCGCAGGTCGATCCAGCTCTCGGCCATCTCCGGGAAGGGGACCTCGACCTCGACCTCCTCGATCAACGGAACCTCCGGGCGCGGCGGTATCCAGATCTCGGTCCGTGGAGGCAAGACGACCGCGACCATCGCATCTTCGCCGGGCGCGGCCAACGCGCTGCCCCTGGCCGGCCCGGCGGCCGACCTCCCCAGCTCCACCACCGTGTTGGACATCAGTACTACCACAAGGTGCAGCAACACGGAAAGGAGCAGCCCCAGGCGCCATACCTGGCGCTCCCGGCGTGCGCGCTGTGCGGTCCGTTCCCATGCCATCGTGCCAGGTTCCCCTTCCGTCTGTACTCCAAAACTAGACGAGCGCGCCCCCGGGGAAAAGGGCGATCCGGGTGCCCAACATCGTAACCCCATTGAACAAAACCACTTGCCCGGCAGGCCCCCGGCGCGCCGGCTTCCGACGAGCCCACCCTCGGATTCTCACTACGCGAAGGCCCCCGCTCCCGCTTCACCCGCGCATCGCTCTTGCCCACCCCCCGCCCGCTGGCCATGTTAGCCCTCCACTCGACTGCGGCAGGACCGCCGGCCGGCGCGCCGGCAGCGGAGGAGGAGACCGAGGATGATGGGGCTGGAAGGGGCGATTCTCGTTCCGATTCTGATTCTGGGCAGCGCTGCGATCATCTATTGGGGGCTACTCGCGGTCCGTAACCGCCAGGTCGCGGCGCGGAGCGGCGACGAGTCGGCCACCGAGTGAGCGACGCACGCCCCTAGCCACGCGGAGGCAAGGAGCATGAGCGGCTTGTTCGAGCGGCT
>JASFTY010000360.1:0-4730 GCA_050050535.1 Gemmatimonadales bacterium
GCCGCCGAGGCGGAGACTCCCGAGCGGGCGGAACCTGAGACCGCCGCCGCTGCGGCCGCAGCGACGCCGGCGGCGCCCCCATCGGCTCCGGCTCCGACGGCCCCAGTCGTATCCACGAGCCTCGATCCGACGGAAGTCCCGCGCAGCGGACCCGGCGGCGCCGTGACGCTGGAAGACCTGAAGTCGTTTCTCGAGCGGACGCCGGCGGCTGCTGCGGCCGAGGGGCGTCGCGAGGAGCGTGTTCGCATGTCGCGGCTACGGCGCACCGTCGCAGCGCGGCTGAAGGACGCGCAGAACACAGCGGCGATCCTCACGACCTTCAATGAAGCGGACATGAGCGCGGTGATCGAGATACGTAAGCGCTACCGTGACAGCTTCGAGGAAAGGTACGGTGTGCGGCTCGGTTTCATGTCCTTCTTCGTCAAGGCGTGTGTCGCGGCGCTGAAGGAAATGCCGGAGGTCAACGCCCAGATCGACGGCGACGAGATCGTCTACAAGCACTACTACGACATTGGGATCGCCGTGAGCACCGATAGCGGCCTCAAAGTCCCCGTCATACGTGACGCCGACCGCAAGTCGTTCGCCGAAATCGAGAGAGACATCGCGACGCTCGCCGCGAAAGCGCGCGACGGCAGCCTCGCCCTCGAGGAGATGGAAGGTGGCACGTTCAGCATCACCAATGGCGGCGTCTTCGGCTCGCTCCTGTCGACCCCCATCCTCAACCCACCGCAGTCGGCGATCCTCGGACTGCACAAGATAGAGGAGCGGGCTGTAGTCATAGGTGGGCAGGTCCAGGTGCGGCCGATGATGTACTTGGCGCTCAGCTACGACCACCGACAGATCGATGGGCGCGAATCGGTGACGTTCCTAGTCAAGATCAAGGAGCTGATCGAGACGCCGACGCGGCTGATGCTGGAGCAGTAGCAGGCGGAGAGTAATCAGTAATCAGTGATCAGTAATGAAGATCGAGCGCTCACTGATCACCGACTACTGATCACCAGATCACGGAACGAGAGATGCTCGAAAGACGTGCAGGGCAAATGCGGCTGCCCGAGGCGCCGATCCATCGAGTAACGGCTCCGCTCGAGCGCTTCATGCACGTCGCGGCGGCCAGCGGGATCGTGTTGCTGGCAGCGACGATCGTGGCGCTGACACTCGCCAACTCACCGCTCTCCGATTGGTACGTCGGCGTCTGGGAGACCGAGGTCGGCTTCCGGATCGGCTCGTTCCAGATGGTTCACTCGTTGAAGCACTGGATCAACGACGGCCTGATGGGGGTCTTCTTCTTCGTCATCGGGCTGGAGGTTAAGCGCGAGCTGGTGATCGGCGAGCTGCGCGACCCACGGCGCGCGGCGCTGCCGGTTTTCGGCGCGATCGGTGGGATGGTCGTTCCCGCGGGCATCTACCTGGCGCTGCAGGCGGGAGAACCCGCGGCGCGGGGCTGGGGAATTCCGATGGCGACCGACATCGCATTCGTCGTCGGCTGTATGGCGGTGTTGGGGTCGCGCGTCCCCCATGGACTGCGGGTGATGTTGCTGTCGCTGGCGATCGCCGACGACATCGGCGCGATTCTGGTGATCGCGATCGGCTATACCGAGTCGCTCAATCTCACGGCCCTCACGCTCGGTCTCCTGGGACTCGTCGCCGTCTTTTTGTTGTCGCGCGCCGGCGTGCGCAGCCTGCTCGCCTATGTTATCGTCGGCGCTTTCGTCTGGTTCGCTTTCCACGAATCGGGCGTCCACGCAACGATCGCCGGTGTCGCGCTCGGGCTTCTCACACCGACGAGCGCGTATGTCAGCGAGGGCCTGTTCGCCGAAGTGCTTAATCGGGTGAGCGAGATCTTCCACGGCGGTGATTGGGCGTCGGAGGAGGACCGCGGTGCGAAGGTACTGCGCTTCCGACAGGTGGCGCGCGAGACGGTGCCACCTGTAGAGTACCTGGAGACGGTGCTCCATCCCTGGGTTGGCTTTTTCGTCATGCCGATCTTCGCGCTGGCCAACGCCGGTGTGCCGTTCGAGCTCGCGGACCTCGCGGATCCGGTAGCGCATGCGGTGGCTGCGGGCCTGATCATCGGGAAGCCGCTGGGAATCGTACTCCTCAGCTTCATCGCCGTACGCGCTGGACTGGCGCGCCTCCCGGAGGGGGTCGGTTGGGCCGTGCTCGCCGGCGGTGGCTTTCTGGCCGGTATCGGCTTCACGATGGCGCTGTTCATCGCGGGGCTTGCGTTGGAGGGTGAGATACTGAATGGTGCGAAGGTCGGTGTGCTCGGCGCCTCGGTGGTGACCGCGATCGTCGGTATGTCGATGCTCTACTACCTGCTTCCCAGACGCTAACCTGCTGTGCGTACACAGGAGTAACTGATGAAAACGATGTTCGCCGGTCTCGTCGTGCCGCTCTTGATCGCCTGCGCCGGCCCTGAGATCAGGGAAGACGTACAGCCGCTGGTCGATGCGGCCTGGTTGGTGGAGAACGTCGAAGAGACTGTGGTGCTCGACATCCGCAGCGACGATCCCAGCGCCGGGAGTATCGGGATGTACGCGTTGAGGCACATCCCAGGCGCCATCCATTCGCCCTACGGTGCGCATCCCTGGCGCGTGACTCGCGACGGGGTGCCGGGTATGCTCCCCGCTGTCGAAGACCTGACGGCTCTGATCGGCGGGTTGGGCATCTCGAGCGACGATCACGTGGTGATCGTGGCGGCGGGCCAGTCAGCGGGAGATCTGGGCGCGTCCACCCGCGTCTACTGGGCGTTCAAGGTCTTGGGGCACGAGCGGGTCTCGATCCTTAACGGCGGTTTCAGAGCCTGGGCGAACGCCGGCTACCCGACCGAGGCCGGTCGCAATCAGCCGGCGCCTACGAGCTACACGGCGAACTATCAACCGCAACTCGTAGCCGGCATGCAGGACGTCGCGGCTGCGTTGGAGAGCGGCGTGCCGTTGATCGACGCACGCCCCGAGCGTCACTACCGGGGCGAGGGGAAGTTCGGTGCGGCGGCTCGCTACGGCACGATTGCCGGCGCGAAAAACGTCCCGTACACGATGCTGACTGCAGGTGATGGCGGGATGTTCGCCGATCAGGCGACGCTGCGATCGCTTTGGACCGATGCCGGGTTGCCCATCCAGGGTGAGCAGATCGCCTTCTGTAACATCGGTCATGCGGGCTCGCTCGCGTGGTTCGCCGCCTACGAGTTGTTAGGCAACAGAGAGGCGAAACTGTACGACGCCTCGCTGGTCGAGTGGGCGGCCTATCCCGACGTCCCAATGGACAACACTGACAACCCGAACCGCCGCTAGCCGAGCCAGCCGTGAAGGGCGGGGGCCCGCTGCGGCGTCACGTGCCACGCAACGAGCGTGCTGGCCTGGAACGGTCGGTGGGCGTATATGGAGGGTGAAGTCCGGTCACCGCGAGTCACGCACCTCTCGTGGGGTCGCATCGAGGTGGAGGGCGGCGCGGCCCCCTTCAAAGATGCGAAGCTCTTCCCCGGCGGCTCGCGCAAATGGGACTGGAGCGAGACGGGAACGGAGCACTCGCCTGGGATTCAGCCCGCCGATGTGGAGGAGCTGCTCGAGCACGGCGCATCTGTCGTCGTATTATCGAGAGGGATGCACGAGCGGCTCAGCGTGGCGCGAGAGACACTCGAGCTGCTGGCCGACCGCGGGATCACGGCACACATGCTGCAAACTGAGCGAGCAGTCGAGCTTTATAACGAGTTAGCGGGGAGAGAGCGGGTAGGTGGGCTCTTTCACACGACGTGCTGAGAGGGTGGCTGGCGCATATCTTACGGGCGAGGCGTAACTGCGTGTCGAAGAAATCGCGAAACGGAGTGGCTGCCGCATGACACAGTCGAGCAAGGTGGAGACGGGAATATCCGTTCGCTCAGCGATCGATCAGACTCTGACGATCCTCGGTGTCATCATCATAGTAGTGACGGTGACCCTGCTGACCGAGTCGTGGACGCCGCTCTTCATAGTAATAGTCGGCACCCTGATGATCGGGGCCGGCGCCTGGCGGCTGGGCACGCGCCTGCTACCCAACCGCCGGATCTACGTCGGGCTCCGGTCCGAGGTGGAGTACTTCATAAGGCTCGTGCGGCGGCTGAACTCGCACGCGTTGGCGGAGGAGACCGAAAAGGTCGAGAACCTCAGGGTCGAGATGAAGGAGTCGGTCGACCGGATGGTGTCGCTGGCCGGGCAGGTCGGCGTCCCGACTCCGGGCAGCTAGAGATCCTACGGCGCCGCCGCGCCGCGCACGGCCTCGTATACTTCTGCGGCGGACTCGAGGGCCGACCAGCCGAGCACGCCGAGCGAGTCGTCGACGTAATCGACGCTGCGCATCCCGTTCAATACGGCCGTGACGCCCGGTGTACTCATCACCGTCCACAACGCTTTCCGCGACAGACTCTCAGTTCTCTTCCCTTCCGGGAACAGCGGGTCGATGGCGGCGCTCAATGCGGCGTTGTCAACCTTCGACCGCTCGGCCGCTTGGCGACGCAGCTCCCGGATCAACTCATCGAGCTCGGGCAGATAGGCGTCGCGCCAGTCTGACCAGCGGGCGGCGACCTCGCCGTTGAGCCCCCGGTCGATGGCGGTCGTGACGACGTTCGCCGCGTATAAAATCTGACTCTCTAACTCCGACCAGTGGGCGAGCCCGACGGGCGCGCGATGGATCTGTGCCAGTTGTTCGGCCATGCGGAAGTATTCGCCGGGATCGAGGGGGTCGGGGGTGGGTTC
>JASFTY010000361.1:0-4717 GCA_050050535.1 Gemmatimonadales bacterium
GGTCAGCAGACCCGCGTTTTGCGTGATGATCGAGAGCGGGTTGTTGATCTCGTGAGCCACGCCCGCAGCCAAACGCCCAATCGCCGCCATCTTGTTCGTGTACTCCATCTTGTGGTAGAGCGCCGCCCGCTTCGCGTCCGCTTCGCGTACGCGGTTCACCACGTAGATCGAGCCCCCGATCACCACCGCCAGAATCAGCGCCACACTGATCGCCGGGAACAACAGCAGGTCGCGCCGCAGCGGCAACCACCCCGTGTGCAGCGCGACTCGAGGACTCAGGACCACCAGCGTGAACGGCGAGCGATCGATGCGCGCGTAGGCGACGATCAACGACTCGCCCTGCTCGTCCTCTAGCTCGACGAGCTCGGCCTGGCGGCTGTACGCCAGCGCCGGCAACGGCGTGCGCTCCAGCACGTCACCGTAGAACCGCGAGGAGCTTTGCAGGACGCCCTCTTCGTTGATGATGAACGCGTCGCTGAATTGCTGGGCCCCCAGCGCGTGGCATCCGCGACAAACCTGGGCGAGCTCCGGACGGCGGGCGCCGCGGGCGCGCACCAGCCAATGGAATGGATCGGTGTCCAGCGTGGCGCGCAAGATGTACCGATTCCCCTCCCGGTCCTCGTGCTGGATCGCAACAATCATGTGGGGTTGGTTTCGGTGCCCCAGGAACATGTCGCTCACGTACGTCCCGCGGGCGCTGACCTCTCGGAACCACCGATCCTCCGCGTAGCTCGTCGCCTGTGGCTCACCCGGCCCGGCGTAGGCGACCTGCGCGCCCTCCTCGTCGATCAGGTTGAGCTCGACCACCCCGCCGAACGTCTGGCTCATGTTGGTCAGCAGCGAGCTCAACCTTCCCGGGTCACGCAGCTCCTTGAACGACGTCTCGCGCGCCACCATCGCGAGAGCCGCCACCTGCTCCGAGAGGTAGGACTCGATCGCCTGTTTGCCGGCCGCGGCGAATCGCACCATGGGGCGGGTCAGCTCGGCACGGAACGCCTCCTCGAACTGGTGGTAGGTCATTCCCGACATGATGAGCAGCGGAACCACGCCGACGGCCGAGACCGAGAGCACCGCCACCAGAACCATCTTCCGATAGCGCCGGCGCGAGATCAGCTGATCCTGATCTCTCTCCGCTTCGCTGAACCGCCCTATTCTGTCCACCATGAGCGAAATCCACTCAAGCCGATCCCGTCGTCAGCTCGCTCGACAAGCCGGCCCGTCGTTGATCCGGCCGACCGTCGCCTACTCCGCCTTCCGAACCGCGCGACCAGCCTCCCTCACCACCTCCATGAGCTGATTGATGTCCACCGGTTTGCACAAATAGTCGAACGCCCCCAACCGGCGGGCCTCCGCCTCGTCCGCCTCCGATCCATGGCCCGTCATGATGATCACTTCCATCCGGGGATACATCTTCTTGACGCGCCGCAATACCTCCAGACCATCGATGCCCGGCATGCGGAGGTCGAGCACCATGACGTCGGGTACCTCGTCTTCCAGCATCCGCAGCGCCTGCTCACCATCCAACGCCACCTCACTGCCGACCTCGCGCATCTCCATTCTCTCCGCCATGGTCCGCACGAAGTCCTCCTCGTCATCCACGAACAGGACCTTCAGCGTCTCACCGGAAGCGCCGAGCCCCTCGGCGTCAGCCTCGTCAGCGTCATCGTCGTGTCGCCGAGCGCGCTCCGTCATCCGCTCCCTGGCGATCTCCGGCGCGCCCGCCTCGGCGAAGGCCGCCGCCGTCATGCTCCTGTCGAATTCATCCTGTGAGTCCTTGAGAAACTCCGCGGCGGCCTTCAAGCTCTTTCTCCAAGCCGCCCTGACCGTGTTCAACAGCTGCCTCGTATCCGCCGGCTTCTGCAGGTACTCGAACGCTCCCAGCCGGCGCGCCTCTTTCTCTTCCCTATCCGAGCCGTGTCCGGTGAGGATGATCACTTCTATCTGCGGGTGCTTCTTCTTGACCCGCTCTAGAACCTCCATCCCGTCGATGCCCGGCATGCGAAGGTCGAGAACCATCACGTCGGGTGGCTCTTCCTCGAGCATCTCCAGCGCCTCCTCGCCGCTCAACGCCACCCGACTGCCGACATCGCGCATCTCCATTCTCTCTGCCAGCGTCTTCACATAGGCTTCCTCGTCATCGACGAGGAGCACCTTTATCTTGCTCATCAGTGTCTCCCCACTACCTCGCTTGCGTTATTCCGAGAGGATCAACCGGAAGCCCTGCGACGCTTCGACTTTCTCGACCGAAGCACCCAGATTCTCGAGAACCGCCGCCAGCCGGCTCCAGGCCGCGGCCTCGGTTGGTGCGAGCGGAAACGCCTCCTCCCCCGTCTCGCCGTTGTACTCCACCGACGGCCGATCACCGTGCCGAACCGGCCGCAACGTCAACGTGCCCCCCGCAGGCAACCTCTCCAAGCAGCACTCGACCGCCGTATACAGAGCCATCTGCAGACGCAGCAAGTTGACCACTACGGTCAGGCCCGAGTCTCCTGGCTGCGCCTGTACCTGGTGCTTACCCTGTCGCGCAACGCGCTGACACAGAAACGAGACCTGCTGGGCCGCCTCGTCGAGGTCGATCTCGTCCTCGGCATGATCCAGGCTATGGGCGAACCGATTCAGGCTCGTAAGCAGCTCCGATCCGCGTTTCACCTGAGCTTCGATACGGCCGACCGCCCGACTCACTCTGTCGGCTCTCTTTGCACCAAGCTGGTCGGATGAATCGACCACGTCCGCAATCAAGCCGGCAGATTCCTTCACAATCGCCAGAACGTTGCGGAGCTCATGCGTCGCGCCAGCGGTGATCTTCCCTATGAACGCCGCTTCCCGATCTTCAGTCGTGCTCATGGCTCCTTGACCACGTGTTGTCCCCGTCGACGCCGAGCGCCCTCGAGACCTGCAAACGCCTTGTGCCGCACGGCCTCGCACGAGTAGAGCGGCCACCGGAAGATACCATATTGACCCACCTTTCTCCAGAAAGGACGCGAGCTGCAGCCCGCGCAGCTTGACACCGCACGCCCCCTTACTTATCTGGCAGCAGCGGTTGAGAAACTGAATCGTGCCGATTGTCACGATTGCGTGTGGAACCGAGTGGAGGCCGGGTGAGGATTCCAAGAACGCGACGGATCGTACGGGCTCGGCCACGCGGACAACACGGACTCCTGCGGTCGGGCAGAGCCTCTGGAAGGGGCCGCCGCTCAACGAGAGCACGTGTCGTTCCTTCGTTCACCCGTGTCGCCACGCTGCTCGGCATCTTGCTGCTGCTCGACCCGACCGTCTCTCGGGCGAGCGAAGTGATGGCGCCGGCGTTGTCGGGCAGTGCGACGGCCTGGTGGGTGTGGCCGCTCGTCCTGTTCGCCCTCACGTTCGTCATGGGGATCCTCGCCGCGCTGGGCGGAGTGGGCGGAGGTGTGCTCTTCGTTCCAATCGTGAGCGGCTTCTTCCCCTTTCACATCGACTTCGTTCGCGGCTGTGGGCTTCTAGTCGCCCTGAGCGGCGCCCTCGCGGCCGGGCCGGGCTTCCTGAAGATGAATCTGGCCAGTTTGCGCCTGGCGATGCCGGTAGCGCTGATCGCCTCGAGCTGCGCGATCGTCGGAGCCATGATCGGCCTCGCGCTGCCGACCAACGTCGTCCAGACAGCTCTCGGGGCGACCATCTTGGGGATCGTGGCCATAATGATCGCGGCGAAGAAGTCCGTGTTCCCGGAGGTCCAGCAGGCGGACCGCGTTTCTTCGGCGCTGCGGATCTGTGGCGTGTACCCCGAGGCCAGCCTCGGTCAGACGATCAACTGGCAGGTACACCGGACCGTGCCCGGCCTCCTGCTCTTCATTGTCATCGGCGTCATGGCGGGGATGTTCGGGCTCGGCGCCGGCTGGGCCAACATTCCGGTTCTGAACCTGGTGATGGGTGCGCCGCTCAAGGTCAGTGTGGCGACTAGCAAGTTCCTACTGTCCATCACGGACACGTCGGCGGCCTGGATCTACCTCAACAGGGGAGCCGTGATCCCAATGATGGTGGTGCCGTCACTGGTCGGCATCATGCTGGGCTCGTTCATCGGCGTGCGGATCCTGCGGATCGCGAAGCCGGGGTACGTTCGCTGGATAGTGATCGCGCTCCTGTTGTTCGCCGGGGCCAAGGCCATCACCAAGGGACTCGGTCTCCCGTTTATCGTTTAGCGAGCGAGGGGCAATATGGAGACGAATGCCGAGGTAGAGTGCCCGAGCGCCGAGGAGGAACAGCTCCTCTACGCCAAGATCCTCCAGGCCGGCATGTACGTCGGGTTGGCCCTGCTGCTCGTGACCTTCGCGCTCTACACGTCCGGCACCGTCCAGCCGGCCGTACCGGTCGAACAGCTGCCCGACTACTGGACGATGAGTGTCGACGAGTATCTCGAGGCGACAAACCACAACCATCTGCACCGCGAGCACCCGGTATCGGGATGGTCATGGCTCTTGGTGCTCGGCAAGGGCGACTACCTCAACTTCCTGGGGATCGCCGTACTCTCCGCCGTGACCATCGTCTGCTTCGTGGGAGTGGTCCCCACCCTGATCCGGAAGAAGGACACGGCCTACGTCGTGATGGCCGTGCTGGAGGCGATGATCCTAACACTCGCTGCGAGCGGTATCTTGAGCGTGGGGCACTGAACTGACACTTTAGAGTAGGACATGGAGGACATGACCGGCGACCCCTCGCATGCGCTGCACTTCCTCCCGCTCGGACT
>JASFTY010000362.1:0-4705 GCA_050050535.1 Gemmatimonadales bacterium
TCGCCGCCGGGCGTGTCCCAGAACTTGACCCGCACGTTCCAGCGCGCGCGGCCCAGCGTGCCGCCGCCACCGACGTAGCCGGCGAGGAAGGTGCCGTCGGCGGCCTCGTAGACCTCGGCGCCCGCCCAGGCGTGTGTCGAAAGGCCGGCGCTCAGCGGTGTCGCCAGCTCGAGGCCGCCGCCGTACGCCCACAGGTCGCTGACCACCGAGCTCGGCGGACCGCCGCCCGGGTCGGCGACCTCGGAGCGGCCGAGTCCGCCGTAGCCGCGCAGCCGCAGCGTCGACGCGCCCAGCGGCAGCCACGCCTCGGGGACGAGCCGGGCCGTGGCGGCGTCGTACCGCGTCGGCTCGCCGATCGTGAAGGCGATGACCGCACCGGTCAGGCCGAAGCCGGGACCGCCGATACCGCCGGTCCGCCAGGAAGCGCCGAGCGTACCGCCCAGCCAGTCGGCGGAGTTGGCGTCGAGTGCCTGGGCGCCGTAGGCAGAGCCGAAGGTCGGGCCGAGCACGAAGCGGCCGCCCAGCATGGCGTAGGTCGCCGGGTCGCCGGTGACGTCGGCGGGCGGCCGCGCGTGCGAGACGCCCGCATCGACGTACAGGCTCGCGTCCTGCGCCGCGACCTCGGTCGCCCCGATCCACATCGCCGTCGCGATCATCATCACACCTGCTAGGGTCCGCCCCCGGAAGTTGGTCAACGCGCCTCGTCGGTCAGGAGCTCGTCACCGGCGGCGCCACCACTACCACGGCGTTGCGATCGCCGAACCCGTCGTCGGCGTAGCGCTCGGCGTTGGGATCGGTTCGCCACTCCGACCCGTCGATCACGAACATGTACTGGTAGACGCCCGGCTCGACCGCGACCCGGCCGGTCCACACACCGTCGCCGTCGAGGTCCGAAAGCTCGACCGCCGGCGCCCACTGGTTGAAGTCACCCGCCACCGCCACCGAGCGCGCACCCGGCGCCTCCAGCGCGAACTGGATGTAGACCGTCGACGCCTCCGGACCCGGCGACGCCGGCGGAACACCCCGCCCCCAGACGACGAACAGCGCCAGCGCCGCCGCCGCGGCCAGACCGGCCAGCGGCGAGATGCGCACCGTGCGCGGTCGAACGGCCCAGTCGAAGGCGCGCCGCCCCGTGGAGCGCGGCTGACGCGCGGCCAGCGCCGCGCGCACACTCTGGCGCAGATCGACCGGCGCCTCGGTCGTGACGGTCGTCCGCACGTCGGCCAGCAGGCGGTCCCAGCGGTCCGCCTCGGCGCGGAGCTCGGCCGGCAGCTGGTCCCTGCTCAGCTCGCCGTCCAGGTATGCCTGCAGCTCTTTCCTCATCGGTACACCTCCAGCAACGGCTGCAACGCTTCGCGCGCGCGGTGGACCCGCATCTTCAGCGCGCCCACCGAGGTCGCCAGCAGTTCGGCCATCTCCTCGTACGAGTATCCTTCCACATGCTTGAGCACGAAGGCCTGCCGCTCGTCCGGCGTCAGCCGGGCCAGCGCCGCGCCGATGCGGTCGCCCAGCTCGACGCGCTCCGCATCGTGCTCCGGATCGACGTCACGGCTCAGCGGCTCGGCGTCCTGTAGCGGCACGTCGCGGCGGCGCCGGTCCTTCAGGTAGTCCTTCGTCTGGTTGGCGGCGATCCGGAACAGCCAGGCGCCGACCCGGTCGGCGTCCCGACAGCTGTCCAGCTTCTCGTAGCCTTTGACCAGCGCCGACTGCACGATCTCGGCGGCCACGTCGGGCCGGCCCGTCATCTGCTCGGCATGACGGTAGAGTGCGTCCTGATAGCGCTGGACCAGGACGGTGTAGGCGTCCCGGTCACCGTTCAGCACGGCGCGGACGACGTCGGCGTCGCTCGGACGCCCGTCACCCGCTAACGCGCTCCCCGCGCGCACTGGTCTATCTATGCTCGGCACGTCTGCCGTCCCTGCACTCCTGGTCGTCTCGGATACGGTCGTCAGCTCGCTCATATAATAGAAGGGCGACGCAGCGATTCCAGGCGGCCGCGCCGGGCCCGGGTCGTGTCCGGTGCCCGGCGTGCCGCTTCGGGCTGCTGCTAGCCGTCGTTTGCGGCGCAGCTGACCTCGCTGATCTCGTAGTCCGCTGTCGCCGTGACGTCGATCGCCACACCCACCTGGTCGGGGTGCGTCGCGGTGAAACCGATCGTCCAGGTCGCGCCCCCGACATCGACGTCGACTTCCGCCAGGTAGCCCAGGCTGTAGAGTCCGGCCGGCAGCATCTCGATGATGTAGTCGCCGTTCTCGTCCACGTCGGCCTGGCGCAGCGGGCCGCCCGACCGCTCGGCGGTGGGCACGAAGTCCTCGAACGTGATCGTCCGCTCACCCATAGCGCCGCAGGCGCCCAGCTCGGTCAGCCCCGCGGCCAGACCGACCGTACCGCCGAACGCGCCGCCGCCCGGAAAGTCGGTGGCCCTGAGCGTCGGGTGCATGATCCACCGGCCCGACCAGCCCGCCTCGTGCCCGAACGTCTCGGCGACGTCGAAGTCGATCAGCACGATGTTGTCGCCCGACTCGAGCACCAGGCCGCCGCCCGGGAACCGGACCTTGAACCCCGTCCGGCTGCAGCTCGGGCACCTGAGCCCGCCGTCCGCATCCGGGATCGGGTCGAGACCTTCACCGGCCAGGTACGCGTTCAGCGACTCGAGGTCGGCGAGCGATGTCGCGTAGACCGCGCCGTCGCCCGCCGTCACGATCGCCGCGCCGTCGACGATGAAGCGGAGCTGCGAGTAGACGCCCACCGGGATCTCGACAGCCTCCACCAGCGTCGTCCAGTCGTCGACCAGTGTCAGCAGGTCCACCCAGGCCGCCGCGTCCTCCAGCAGCCAGACGCGCTCGCCGTCACCCTCACCGTCCCCGTCGCCGTAGCGCGGGCCCAGCCGCTCGTGCTCGCCGACCTGCAGGTAGATGCCCGTGATCTCGACCCAGGCCTCGCTCAGCTCCGCCGGGTCGTCGGTGAGCATGAGGGTCAGCCGGGTCCCGGCGTCGTTGACCAGCAGCATGGCGTCGTCGTCCGGCCCGGGCGCGGTGCTCGAGTCGCAGGCGCCGATGATGAGCGTCAGCGCCAGGGCCAGCGCCGACAGCCCGTACACGTGATATCGCAGTCGTGACCGCATCGCTTCCTCCGTGGTTGCACTGCAGCGCCGTGCGGCGGCGCCCTCGCTGTCATCTGAGTTGGATGTGTCCTTCGTAGTGATGACGACCGAGGGGGGTGAAAGGTCACGCGCGGGGCGGGAGGGCGGCCAGACAGGCCGCGTGCGAAGCCGCGCAATCAGAACGGCGACGGCGGCCGCTCGCTCGAGCCCGGCCCCTCGCCTGTCAGCTGCGCGCGGTCAGCAGTATTCGGTAGGCGACGGTCACACCTGCTCTTGTGCCCCTATCTCGATCACCGGGCGACGCAGAGCACTCAGCTCCCGTTCTCGCGGTCGGGGGTCCGCAGTACTCTCAAGAACAGCCTCGCCGTGACGAAGAGGATCACCGTCCAGGTGACGAGCATCCAGGCCAACGCCCCGCGACTCATCTCTTCTCTCCCTTTCTCCTTCGCCACGCCCTCCAGACCAGGAAGGTGCAGGCAAGGAAGACAGCCAGCAACAACGCCCGTGTAGCGTCCTGCACCAGTGCGGCGGTCGGCTGGCCGAGCGCGTCGAACCAGGCGTAGCGCGCGTCGCCGGCATGGCTGATCCGACCCAGCACGCTCTCCGGCGCCAACGGCCAGCCCTCCCCGGCGAAAAGCGCGCTGAACGCCGCGCCCCACGAGCGGCCGATCGGCTGAATCAGCGCGCCCACGAAGACCACCAAAATGAAGAGCGGCGTAACGAACCTGAGCACGAAGCGAAAGACACGGGGTACGACTATGTCGGCGCCGCGGGTGATCTCGTCCCAGCCGCGGTCGATGCCCAGTATCCAGGAAAAGATGAACGCCTCGGCCAGCGCGAAGATGACCAGCGAAAAGGTGCCACTCCAGAAGTCGAACTCGTCGAAGGCGCCACCGGGATAGAGCCAGACGCAGACGAACCCGAGGCCGAAGATCGTCGCGCCGAAGGTCAGCGCGGCGCGAACGCGCGGCATGTCGAACTTGTCCTCGAGAAAAGCGAGTATCGGCTGACCCATGGCCAGCGACGACGTGATTCCGGCGAAGAACAGCAGGCCGAACCACATCGCGCCGGCCAGCGGCGCGAACCACCCCCAGTTGTCGAACAGCGTGGGCAGCGTGAGGAACCCGAGGCCGAATCCGCTGCCGCTCGCCGTAGCCGCCTGAACCACGTTCAGCCCCAGGTAGGCGGTCGCGATGGGGATCATGATCGAGCCCCCCAGGATGACCTCCACGAACTCGTTCATCCAACCGGCGGCGGCCGCGTTGAGCGCGATGTCCTGCTTCGCCCTCAGATACGAGGCATAGCAGTGAACGGAACCCATCCCTACCGACAGCGTGAAGAAGACCTGGCCTGCCGCCGCCATCCACGTGGTCGGGCTGAGCAGTCCGGAGCTCTGGGGAGTCCAGATGAACTCGAGGCCGCGGAGCGGGCTCTCCACCACACCCGGATCGCCGGTCGTCAGGACGAGCCCACGAATCGCGAGCACGACGGCGAAAGTGAGTAGCAGCGGCATGCCGATCTTGGCCGCTAGCTCGATGCCTCTTACCAGCCCCTTGGAGAGGATGAAGGTGTTGAGGGCCAGGGTCAGTGTGAAGAAGGAGA
>JASFTY010000363.1:0-4696 GCA_050050535.1 Gemmatimonadales bacterium
GGCACGGCCCAGACCGGCGTAGGCGAGCCCGAGCCCGGCGTGCAGACGCGCCTCCTGCGGGCGGGCGGCGACCTGCTCGCTCAGAACGACCCGCGCCGAGTCGAAGTCCGCCCGCGCTAGCTCCGGCAGGCCGGCCCGCTCGTGCAAGATCGCCCGGGCCAGATAGTACAGGCCGCTGTCGGTCCCGAACGACTCGGGGTAGAGCCGCAACAGCGCCGCCTCGTAGTCCAGCTCCGGGTCGCCGGTCAGCATGCGGAAGCTTCCCCAGTAGATGATGGCCTGCGCCTCGGCCAGCTTGCGGCGCGCCATCTCGAACTCGGGGTCGAGCGCCACCGCCGCCTCGAACATCTCCAGCGCCTGCTGCGCGCTCGTCCGGCTCGCTCCCGAGCGCAGGTACTCGTCACCCAGCAGGTAGTAGCGGTAGGCCTCGAGGTTCGTGGTCGGCGTGGTCTTCAGTGCCAGCCGCTCGGGCTCCAACAGCCTCAGGTCCAGCGCCTCGGCCACCTTCTCGGCGATCTCCGATTGTACCTCGAAGACGCTCTCCATCGGCTCTTCGTAGATCTCCGCCCACAGGTGCGTGCCGTCCTCCACCTTGACCAGCTGCGGCGTCACGCGGACCCGATTCGGCCCGTCGGGAACGTTCTCCCAGCGGACCGTGCCCTCCAGGATGTAGTCGATCCCCAGCTCGGCCCCGATCTCGGCCACCGTCTTCTCCGTATCCCGGTAACGAATCGCCGTCGTCCGGGCGATCACCCCGAGGCCGGGCAGCACGGCCAGGCGCGCCGTGATCTCCTCGGTGATCCCGTCGGCGAAGTACTCGTCGATCGGCGCGCCCAGGTTCTCGAACGGCAGCACCAGCAGCTTCATCGCGTCGCCGCCGTCGGAGCCCGCCCAACCTGGCAGTCGCGGCAGCATGTACCAGGCGGCCAGCACCGTCAGGCCCAGTACCCCGACGACCGCCGCCAGCGCCAGCCGCCGGCCCGGCTGCCGATACGGCGACGCCCCTTCGCCGAGCGGCTCGGTGCGAACGACTCCTTTCGGCGTGATATCGAACGCCCAGGCGAGAACCAGCGCGATGGGAAACCCGAGCAGCGAAACTACCACGACCAGCGTCAGCGCCCACGCCGGCAGCGACAGCGCTTCGAAGGCGATCTCGGCGGCCTGCCAGATGACGAAAGCGACGGCAGCGTAGACTACCGCGACGCGGAAGACGCGCCGACGTTGGAGCTCCGCCAGCAAGCCGCGGAGCCGCGAGCCGCTCTCGACCATGAGTCCGCCGGTCCTATCCCTAACCGTCCGCCCAAGCTACTTATGTGTGCGTGCCAAGATGTACCCGCACCACGAGTGCTGCAAGGATGACACTCCGACCCCTCATCCTGTTAGAAACCTGACGGCCTTGGACGGTTGGAAGGTCGCTCCGGCGCTCAGTCCTCCTCGCCGAAATTGCGCGACAGCGGCCCGCTCTCGACCCCGGCGTTGAGTGCCGCCAGACCCGTACAGCTCGGCAGCTGCATCCGCGACGAGTCGAACTCGCACCTCACGTACTCGCTCCGCATCACGGCGCTCCAGCTGCTGCCAGCAACCGTCATCTCGATCGGCATGTGCGGGCGCTTGTAGCTGACGCTGTCCAGCTCCTCCAGGCTGCGGGCGTAACGCCCATAGATCGAGAGGAACCAACGCTGCGCCGACTTGACCTCCATCAGCTGGTCTTCGAAGGCGCGGCTGTCCACGTCGACCTGGGAGGCCGCTTCCTGAAAGCGCTCCCTCAACGGCGGCACGAACGTGAAAAACTGCCACTCGTCGCCGCGCTGCTCGAAATAGGCGGCCGACAGCTCCGCCGTCTCGTCCTCGCGGTCGCGAACGCGGAATACCAGCTCCCGCCCGTTCGGCGTCTCGTTGACATCCTCAACGACCACGTACGTACTGTCCGTGCACCCGTACGGCCAACCTTCACAGAACCGCTCCCGGACCTGCAGCGCGGCTGCTTCCTCGTCGAAGCTGTCACAGCCTGCGAGCGCGATTAGCCCGCACAGCAACAACGGCCTAAACTGGCGGAATCGAGGCATCGTGTGCTCCCGCTTGTTCTCTGCTGGTTCTCTATCGAGGTTAGCGGCGCCCGGAGCCGCCGCGCCGGTCGGGGCGCTCGAGCCTGAGCCGCACCTCCGGCACTCTCTTGCGAACGGGTTTCTCGACGCTCGACGGCGGCGTCGCCGGCGTCGGGGCCGGGGCCCCCTCGGCTTCCGGCCCAGCCGGATGCTGCATCCGCAAGCTCTTGCGGATCATCTCTTCGCCCCGCTCGATCGCCTGCTGGATCCGGCTCAGCTCGCGCTCGCCGCGCTCGTAGATATCGATCGAGCCACCCTCCTCGCGCCGCATCAGCACCAGCTGGACGGGAAACGTCAGGGCGCCCGGACTGGTCTCCGCCACGTGCAGCATTGTCCAGTAGGCCGAAAGCTCGCCCAGTGCCACGTCCGGCAGCCTGTCCTGCCAAAGCACTTTGCGCAGGAACGCGAGGAACGGATCGGCCACAGCTTTCGCGCTGCCGATCGTCGCGCACGCCAGCTCGTCGGTCACCTCGGTGACCGAGCATTCCGGGTCGAGCAGGAACAGGCGCAGCGAGTTGCGGAACGGGATGGCGAGCAACGACTGACTGATCACGTACTCGTTGGAGGTGATCCCGAAGCCCGGTAGCCCCTGCAACGTCCGGTGGATGGCGACGGTACGCTGGACCGGGGCGGCAAGCGCATCGCGGAGCTTGGCCCGCAGCACGTCCTCCGCCGACTCGCGCTCGTCCGGCTCCGCCAGGCTGCGCTCCAGCGACAGCGCCATCTCCTGGGCCAGCCCGTCGTGTCCGGTCACGCCCAATACCGCCTGCCCGCCGACGACTCGCAGCTTCTTCGACCATTGCCGCGCCGGTGGCAGCCCGTCCTCCGAGGGCATGGTCCCCGGACCGCTCGCGGCGAGCACCAAGCTGTCCGTGCACCGGATACCGACAATGAGCGACACGACGACTTGCTCCTGAAAAGCGCCCTTCCTGGGCGAACAGGGGATCCAAGAGGCCTTCTGGAAAACGGCCTGGCTCGAGGGGGAGTGGCCATCCAAAATACCAAATCGAGCTGGCAATCACAAGCAGGGTAATGACTTCAACGCGCCGGAGCCCGGCGACCACGCGCTCCGCCCTAGGCCCTCCCCTTGCCCAAATACCCGCTTTCCAACAATTTAGCCCTACCCCCCCGCAAGTCCCGCCGGAGAAAGCCAAGCGTGCATGCGAGATTCGGACAATCTGCAAAGCCAGTTAGCCAAGGAGGAGGCCTCCCTGGCGGCGACCGAGGAGCAGATCAAAGCCGCTCACCGGCAGATCGATGCGCTGCACGCCGAGATCGCCGCCACGCAGAGCCAGATCGCCGCCACCGAGCGCCAGATCGAGGAGCTCGCCGATCACGCCGCCACGATCGAGAAGCGGATCGAGCTATTGCGCGAGTACATGTCGATGGTCGAGGAGGCCGGGCAGGCGCCGGGTCCGCCTCCCGCGCCAGTCCCCGACCCCGCGCCCGTCAACCCAGCGCCTCCACCGCCTGCACCTGAGGCGAACCGGGCCGAGGGTCTCCCCGCCTTCGACGCCGAGCCGGAAACGCACGATGAGATCGGCGACCTCTCCTTCGTCGAATCGCTGCCGGGTGCCGAGCCCGACGACACGAATCCGCCGGCCACCGTCAAGCCGGGCTCATTCGATGAGCTCGATGAGGAGACGCTCACCCACGAGCTCCTGCCTCGAACCCAAACCTTCGAGGAAGAGCTGCTGCTGGTCATGGCCTATCATAGAAAGGCCGTCGCACCCAAGGACGTCGGCCGCATCTTCCGCCGCCTCGACTACGCGCCCAAGCAAAAGGCCAGCGAGTCGGCAGTCAGGGCCCAGGTCGAAGCGATACCCCACTTCATCGAGTCCGCCAAGGAAGGACGAATCGCCCTCACTGCGGAGGGGCGCGAAGAGGCCCGACGCCTGTTCGACCAGCTACTCTAGCCTGCAGCGCCGCCGGGGTCTGGCGACCTCGGCCTCCCGACCTCAGATTCCCGTCGATACGTCCGCTCACATCGATCCACCCTGCAGGAGGAGCAGCATGCCCGACTCGGTCTACAAGGTCATCGAGCTGGTCGGAACGAGCACCAAGGGCTGGGAGGACGCGGCCAAGAGTGCGGTGGAAAAGGCCGGCGAAAGCCTCAAGAACCTGAGGATCGCCGAGATCATCAAGCTGGACATGACCGTCGAGGACGGTGGGTTCCGCTACCGCGCCCGGGTCTCACTCTCCTTCAAGGTACAATAACCGAACTTCGGGAAGTCCCAGGTGTGTTGGGAATCCTCGAATCTCGATTCGAGGATTCCCAATAGACCTCCGTATTGCCAGTTCCCTAACTCCCCCCTCTCCGGTACATCTCCAGCCACTGCAGCCCCAGCTCGTCGGTGCGGACGGCGTAGACCGCGCTCTGCCCGATACCCACGACGTCCCGGCCCGCCGGTAGCGTGACCTTGCCCTTGAGCTCGGCGTCCGCGCCGAACACATCGAACCACACAGGCGCGCCGGCCGGCACGTGACGCTCGACCCACACGTCTCCCTGCGGTGTCACCCAAACGCCGTTGCTCACGAACGCCGGCTTGTGAGCCGGCCAATCGAGGCTGTCGAGATCGGGACCTTCGTCG
>JASFTY010000364.1:0-4690 GCA_050050535.1 Gemmatimonadales bacterium
GGCTGATGATCAGATGGCTAATGTCAGCCCAGGCGAGGCCGTACCGTGCAAGACCCTGAAGGGCACCGGCCCCGCAGTCCAGCAAAAGTCGTGCATCGCCGTACTCGACCCAGTGACAGGCCGAGGCGCGATCGGGGTCGGGCACGACGGTACCCGTTCCTACGGTGACGAGCCGCATCGCCGGTCAGGCCACGGCCCCGCGGGCGTACTCGCTGAACTCGACGCCGACGACCTTGGACACTCCGGGCTCTTCCATCGTAACGCCATAGATCCAATCGGCCGCCTCGATCGTCACCGGGTTGTGCGTGATGACGATGAACTGCACGCTCGGCTTGAACTCCTCGAGCATCGCGACGAAGCGCCTGATGTTCGTTTCGTCGAGCGGCGCGTCGACCTCGTCGAGCACGCAGAAGGGGCTCGGCTTCACCAGGTATATGGCGAAGAGCAGCGCCAGCGCCGTCAGCGCCCGCTCACCGCCG
Organism: Gemmatimonadales bacterium; assembly: GCA_050050535.1. GTDB lineage: Bacteria > Gemmatimonadota > Gemmatimonadetes > Palauibacterales > KS3-K002. The sequence goes on from JASFTY010000364.1 coordinate 480, forward strand.
GAGAGCAGGTGGATCCGCTGCGTGCGCTTGCCCCCGGGACTCGCGGAGATCTCGACCGGCGAGTCGAGCGGGTCGTCCGGCGACTCGAGCCAGACGTCGCACTCGCCGCCCTGGAACAGCGTGGCGAACGTGCGCTTGAAGTTGGCCCTGATCTGCTCCAGCGTCTCGAGGAAGGCAACCGACGCCGTCTCGTTGATCTGACGGATCGTGCTGCGCAGATCGTCGCGCGCCTTGGCGAGGTCCGCCCGCTGGTCCTCGAGGAACTCGAGTCGCTCTCGCTCCTCCCGGTACTCCTCCTCGGCCAGCATGTTGACGAGGCCGATACCGCCGAGCCGGCCGGCGATCTCGGTCAGCTCGGCGCGCAGCGCCGCGGGCTCGCCATCGGCAGGCTCGACTTCCTCCGCCAGCTGCTCGAAGGGCCGACCCCACTCGTCCTCCAGCCGCTCGCGGGTGCGCTTGAGGTCGGCGTCGATCTGCATGCGCTCGAGCTCGAGCTCGTGGCGCCGCTCGGCATGCCCGCGCTCCTCCTGCTGCGCCCGGCGGAGCGCCGTCTCCAGCTCGTTCACTTTGAGCCGCATCGCTTCGGCCCGTTCGTCCATCTCCCGCGCCCCACGCTCCGAGCTCTCTCGCTCGGCGAACAGCGTTTCGAGATCGGCTGCGGCGCTCTCGATCTCCTGTTGCGATCGGGCCAGCGTGTCGTTCAGCTCGTCCGACTCGCGACCGAGGCGCTGGAGACGCTCGTCGGCGTCCCTCAGCGATCCCTGCTGCGAGCGGAACTCGCGCTCGGCGCGATCGAGCGCCGCCGCGGCCCGCGCCTCGTTCAGCTGGATCTCGGTCACGCGCTCGCGCTGTACTTCCCACTGATCGCGTACGGCCGCTAGCTCCTCTGGGTCGGGCGCCGTCGTATCGCTGGCGGGCCTCAGGGTTCGCAGGGCGTCGTGCTCGGCTGTCTGCCTCTGCAGCGCCGCCGCACGCTCCTGGCGCAGGCGGTCGACGGTCTCACGGGCGGTTCCGGAATCGTCCTGGGCCCTGGCGATCCGTTCCGCCGCCGCCTCGGCCCGTGCGGCGAGTCGTCCTGCATCCTCTTCAGCGAGGCGCGCCTCCGCGGTGAGGCGCTGCACCTCGGCGGTGGCGGAGCCGAGCTGGTCCTCGCACGCTCGTAGCTCGGTCTTCACGCTCTGGCTCTGCGACTCCAGCTCGGCCAGTTGGGCGCGCAGCCGCTCGAGCTCGGCGCGTCGGGCGAGCAGGCCGCCACCGGCATAGGGTCGGCCGAGGCGAAGCACGCCCTGTGCGTCGAGGCTCTCACGCCGCCCGATCCACGCCTCCCTGCCCTCCGGCGGATCACCGCGCAGCGACACGCCACGCAGCAGCTGCCGGATCCACGGTGCGGCCGGGCCGCTCACTCGGAGGCCGGGCGGCAGTTCGACGCCGATGCCTGCGTAGGGGTCGAGGCGGTCGAGCGGGAGTATCACGAGGCCGCCGGGCCCGTCGTACTCATCTTGGAACCAGCGCCGGACGCGATGGGCGGCGGCGCCATCGTCCACGATCAGACCTTCCATGTAGGCGCCCAGATAGGCCTCCAGACCGTCGGCGAAGGCCTCCGGCACTTCGATCCCCCGGCCCAAGACCCCGCGCACGCCGAGTCGGTCGGCCTGCGCCAACGCCGCCTGGACCGCCGGGTTGAGGCCCTCCTCACCCACGGTCAACGGCGTCAGATCCTCGATCAGCGCCGCTGTCGCCTCGATCCGCTCGGCTAGCGCCGCCTGACGCCCGCGAAGCTCTTCCTGCCGCGCCTGGGCTGCGGTCAACCGCTCGCGCCCGCGCCCCAGCTCGCCGGCCAGCTGTTCGCGACGCTCCTCCGCGCGTGCGGCCTCCCGGCGCGCTTCGTCCTCCGCCTGCGCCGCTCGCTCCCGCGCCTGCGATGCCGCCGCCAGCCTGCGCTCGGCGTCCTCGAGGCGTCGGTCCAGCTCTTTGGCCTCGGCGCGTGCCGCCTCCCCGCGCGCCTGGAGCTGGGCGCGCCGCTCTCTGTATGCCTGACGCTCCGACTCGACCGCCGCCTCGGCTGCCTCCATGGCCTGCCGGCGCTCGCTCACCTCCGCCAGCCCGATCTCGTGCCGAGCGAGCTCATCGCGCAGCGCGCTGAGCGCCGACTTCCGTTCCTCTACGACCTCCTGTAGGCGGTCGACCTCCGTACGCAGCGTTTCCTGTCGCTCCTCGAGCTCGCGCCGCTCGGCCGACAGCTGGTCGAGGCGCGCACTCGCGTTCCGAACCCGTTCCTCCGCCAACAGCCGCACCCGCTCGCGTTCCGCCAGCCGGTCACGCACGGCCATCAGCCGCCTGGCGCTGTCGGCGCGCTCGCGCTCCAGATCGGTCAGCCGCGTCTTCAGCGACTCGTGCTCGGCCTCGGTGGTCCGAATCTGAGTGGCGTCTCTGACGCGGGCCTCGGCGAGCGACTCCAGCTCGGCCTCGATGTCGCGGTGACGGCCCTGCAGCTTGGCGAGCTCGGCGTGGGCGAGTGCGAGCTCGAGGGCCAGCTTTCGTTCCCGCATCTCGAGGTAGCGCTTAGCACGGCCGCGCTGGCGCGCCAGGCTGCGCACTTTCGTCCCCACCTCGGAGATCAGGTCGTCGACGCGTGCGAGGTCCGCGTCCGCTTCGTCGAGCCGACGCGCCGCGATGCGACGCCGCTCTTTGTAGCGGCCGATGCCCGCAGCCTCCTCGAACATCGCGCGGCGCTCCTCCGCCTTGTCGCTGAGGATGGCATCGACCATGCGACCTTCGATGATCGCGTAAGCGTTGGCGCCCAACCCGGTATCACGACACAGGTCCTGGATATCGCGCAGCCGGCAGAGCGTGCCGTTCAGCCGATACTCGCTGTCGCCGCCGGTGTAGACGGTCCGGCCGATCTCGACCTCCTCATACGGGACGGGCAGCAGGTGGTCTTCGTTGGACAGGCGCAGTATCACCTCGGCGCGGTGGATCGGCTTCCGCCGTGCCGTGCCCTGGAAGATCGCCTCTTCCATCCGCGAGCCGCGGATCGCGGTCGGCCGCTGTTCGCCGAGGACCCAGCGCAGGCCGTCGGCGACGTTCGACTTGCCGCAGCCGTTGGGTCCGACGATCGCGGTGATACCGTCGTGGAAACGGATGTCGGCCGAATCGGCGAACGACTTGAAGCCGTGGAAATCGATGCCAACTAGCTTCATTTCAGCTGTAATCCCACCCTTTCGACAAGGTCGACCTGGAGCCCTGATCGCTCGATCCGCTCCCTGAGCGGGCGCGCGTCCTCAGCTTGTTCGTAGCCACCGGCGTAGACGCGGTACGCTATGCTGTCCGCGCCAATACCGCCAGCGGCCGGGACCATATAGGCGGGGACGCCATGACCGAACAGGGTCTCGAGCACCGCGCGCGCCTCCTGCGAGGTCGCGTAGGCCCCGAAGTTGAACGCCAGCGCTGCCCGCCGCACATCCCACCCACGGCTCTCGTCCTTGATTCCGTCGCGCACCAGTTCTGCCATCAACTGCTCGGCGTCCTCGCGCGCGGGCATCATGCCGGCGAACACGCGGTAGTAGACGACGCCCCTGACGACCGTGGGGGCGACGTAGAACGGCAGGTCGGCCCGTGTCCACTGGCGCTGGCGCGCGACGGCATCGTCCAGCGAGCTGTACGCGGCGATGGCCACCGAATACGGCAAAGCCACTTCGGGCAGGCGCGTGCCGCCGGCCGCGGGCTCCACCGTCCCCTCAGGCGCCTCCTCCGCACCCTCCGTCGGCTCGAGGGCCTCGGGCGGCGGCGCGGCCGACTCTGCCGTCCGCGCCGATTCAGCTGCCGCCTCCACCTCCGCAGCGCTCTCCGGAACCTGCCGGCTACCGACCGTCTGCCACAAGGCGAAGACCAGCGCGGCTGCGGCGATGGCGACGGCGAAGGGTGCGATGCGGCGACGGCGCGAACGCCGGAAGGTCGGCGGGGAGGGGGGCGCGGGCATCGCCGGCTCGCGGTCGGGCGTCGGAGCGGGGGTCGGCGGCGTGACGGGCCTCTGCCGCGGCTCGTCCTTCGGGTCGGCCGGGGTTGGCGGCTCGCTGAGCGGCCGAGCGGCGCCGTGCATGGGCTGGGTTTCCGGCTCGGACGAGGCGTACCATGGCAGATCGACGGCGTCGGTCTCCTCCTCACGGATCTGCGGTGGTGCCAGGAACTCGGCCAGTCGGCGCGCTTCGCTA
>JASFTY010000365.1:0-4670 GCA_050050535.1 Gemmatimonadales bacterium
CGACCATCCACAGTGTGGGTTTCGGAGGTGGCCACCTCAAGCTGTCTTCACTATACCAAGGTCGAGCTTGGTGTCGAGTTTGGTGTCCCGAGCGGTCAAGGGCGAAATATGTCCGTCCGCGCCTCGAGCTTGCGGGCCGATAGGCCGATGAGCCGAATGAACAGCCGCTTCAACCCGCGAGTGAACGCGCTTCCTACACCGCTACGCTCTCCCACGACGTCGCCGCGCAGCCAGTGCTCGAGCTCGTCGAGGTCACCGAGCGAGAGGATCTCGATCTCGAGCCGCGCCTCGTAGTAGTAGCTGCCGCTGCCGGGGTCCGGTCCGGCGAATGGCGAGCCGTACCAACTCTCGAGGGCCCGGGCGGCCGACTCGAGGTCCGAGTACCACTCGTCGCGGCCGATTTCCCAGGACCGTGTGAGGTTGAACTCGCCGGACAAGGGCTCCTGGTAAAGGATCAGCGACCAGGAGGCCTGCCGTACCAGCGCGTCGGCGAGGAACCTGTCGTGCCAGAGCTCGAGCTGGAAGTGGAAACGGAGCGGCAGGCCGGAGAGCAGCGGTCGGACGAGCATGGAGTCGGCGAAGATATCGACGGGCCTCACGTGGGCCTGCCATTCGTTCTCGGCGGTACCGCGTGATAAGGACAGACGGGCACTCTGGGCCGCAGCCGGGTCGGCGGCGGCCGATATCGCGACGAGCGCGGCCGCGATCAGAACCTTGCGGTCAGGCGAACGAGGAAATTGACTTCTCCCGATCCGGCGAGTGGATAGGCGACGTAGGCGCCGAAGCCACCGAGGTCGAGTCCGGCGCCGACGTCCGTCATCCAGTTGTCGCTGTCTCCGAGATAATCGAACCAGTCTTCGTCGTTCCACGCCGCTCCGGCGTTGAAGAAGAGAACGATTGCGGGACTGAACTGAACGCTGAAGATGTCGCCGGAGATGTCGGGGATCTGCCGGTGGTCCCACTGGTAGCGGAAGTTCAGTCCGGTGCGGTACTCGGCCTGGAAGAGCGTGAAGCGCTGGCAGCCGTAGCCCGGCTCGCTGCCGATGGTGCCCGAGCTGCGAACGTCGCAGTCGAACTCCATCATCTCGTAGCCGGGTAACGAGCCGGTGCCGCCGATCATGTGCTGTCGCTGCGCCGGAATGGGCTTGTCGCCGAGTCGGCCACCGCCGACGAGCCGGAAGGCGAGGACCGATCTGCGGCTTACCCGGTTATACCTACGCAGGTCGAGGAACAGGTGAGTGAAACGCGGCTCGACACCGCTCAGGCGACCGCCGATCGCCTGCTCGAGGCGCACCTGGTTATACCACCCCGAGAGCGGCTCGTCGGGGTCGTTACGCGTATCGATCCCGAAAGCGAGCTCGATGCTCTGCAGGTCGCCGTCATCGATCATCGCGTTGGGGCGGAAGTCGTCATCCCTATTCCAGAAGATCGTCCACGGGTCGGCGGCCGGCCGGCTGACGTGGTTCTCGTCACGGAACTCGAGCGATCCGAACAGGCTCGAGCTGCGCCAGCCGAGTCGGCCGTACCAGCCCTTGCGCTCGTAGTAGTCACGATAGTCGCGCTTGAAGAAGAAGACCGAGAGAGAATTCTCCAGGTTGGAAAGCTTCCACCGCTCGATCGGGTCGATGACCGACCAATAGGCCGCTTCGAGCCAGAGCTTGCGGTGGCCGCCGAGCCATTGCCTGACGCGCAGTTCCCAGCCGAGCTCGCTCTCGTCGGGGTCGAACCCGCCGATCGTCCGCCAGATCAGGAAGGCCTCGAGACGGAGAGGGTTGCTGCCGCCGGTGGTGATGCGAGGCCCGAAGGCGATGGGCAGGGCCTCGACCCGGTTGTAGGCGCGCGCCGAGACGAAGATCTGGCTTTCGCCCATCTCCCAGCTGGGCAGCATGATGCGCCGGCCGACCGGCCGGGTACCGCCCGGCGGACCCGGGCCTCGGTACTCGATGCCGTCCTCGGTTCTTCGGTAGCGGAATACGGTGGGGTAGGTCGTGATCGTGCCGTCGATCCGGGCCCGCTCGACACCGATGATCAGGCCGCCCACCACGGTCAGGTCCCCCCTGATGCGAGAGCCCTCGCGCAGGGCTATGTCGCCGTTCAGCACCAGCACGTCGCCGTCGATTCGGCCGGCCAGTTCCAGCGGGCCGCCGAGCACCGCGACGTCGCCGCCGATGGTGCGGTCGGCCGGCACCTCGGTCCTGCCGCTGAAGCGAATCGTGGAGGGGCTGTTGTAGTAGGCGACCAGCTCCTGGGCCAGCTGCGCCGGTAGCTCTTGGCCCGGCGGCAGGGGTGTGCTCACGCCCACCTGGATGGTGTCCTGCGCTGGGAGGGTCGCCGGGGCGGCGCAGAGCAGGACGAGGGCACCGAGTGTTCGACAATGTCTTCTCATGGATCCTCCGAACAGGCAAACTGCTACAGTAGGGTGTCAGTGGCAAACCGGATGCCGTGGCGCGGGCTTGATCTGAGGCGGTCGCTGGGGGAGGGAGGTGGGGTATCGTGTCGTTTGGAGACGCTGGGTGTGCCCGTCGGGCACGGTGCTGCCCGGCCGGCCCTAGGTATCGGCGGCCTCGTCCTCGCCGCTCTCGCGGCGGATCTCGAGTCTTTTCATCCGGCGGTAGAGGTTCGGCCGGTCGGTGCTCAGCCGGCGAGCCGCCTCGGCGATGTTGCCGGCGGCGGCGGTGAGGGCGCTCTGAATGAGCTGACGCTCGTAGCTCTCCAGCATGTCGGAGAGCGACCCGGTCTGGTCGGCGGGCTCGGGTCCTGCGAGTCGGGCGCGCGGGAGGACGGTGGCGATCTCGGGTGCGGCGATGAGGCGGTCGGGGTAGAGGATCATGAGCCGCTCGACGGCGTTGCCCAGCTCGCGGATGTTGCCGGGCCAATCGTAGGCGACGAGCGCTTGGATTGCCGAGTCGGTGAAGTTGGGTGGTCGGAGGCCGTGCCGCGTTCTGAACCGTTCGATGAAGTGGGCGACGAGGGCGGGGATGTCATCCTTGCGCTGGCGGAGCGGTGGGATGTCGATGGGCATCACGTGGAGCCGGAAGTAGAGGTCCTCGCGGAAGCTTCCGTCCCGGACCTCCGCCTCCAGGTCGTGGTTCGTGGCCGCGACGATGCGGACGTCCACCGGGATCAGCTCGTCCCCGCCGACCCGCTCGATCTCGCCCGCCTCGATGGCGCGCAGGACTTTGGCCTGCGCCTCGGGACTCAGGTCGCCGACTTCGTCGAGGAACAGTGTACCGCCGTCCGCGAGCTCGAACTTGCCGCGCCGCTGGCTCGTCGCACCGGTGAACGAGCCCTTCTCGTGACCGAACATCTCGCTCTCGATCAAGTCGCGGGGTATCGCCGCACAGTTGATGCGCACGAACGGCCCGCGACTGCGCGAAGACAGGGCGTGGATGGCGACGGCCACCAGCTCCTTGCCCGTGCCGCTCTCCCCGGTGATCAGCACGCGAGAGTCGGTCGACGCGATACGCCGGATCAGCGCACGGACTTCCTCCATCGCCGGCCCGGACCCGACGAGCTCCTGGCCCGGCTCGAGCTCGCGGCGCAGCGCCAGGTTGAGATCACGCTGGCGTCTGAGCTCCAGCGCCGACTTGAGGGTGATCAGCACGGCCTCCGGAGTCAGCGGCTTTTCGAGGAACTGGAAAGCGCCGAGCCGCGTCGCCTGAACGGCGTCGCCCAGAGTCGCCTGGCCACTCATCATGACGACGGGCACGTCCGGCCAGCTCCCCGCTATCCGCTCGAGGACCTCGAGGCCGCTGGCGCCGGGCAGCGCCAGGTCGAGCAGCACGGCGTCGGGTTCTTCCGCTCCTATCTTGCTCAGGGCCTCTTCGCCCGTCTCCGCCTCGGTCGTCGTGTAGCCTTCGGCCTCCAGCAGGCTGGCGACGAGCCGGCGAATGTTGCCTTCGTCATCGACGATGAGGATACGCGTCATCGTTTCTCTACAAGGCTCCCGCGAAGTGCATCTCGAACCGGACCTCCTCGAGTTCCGGGAACACGAACTCGGCCCGGAAGAATCCGTTCAGCAGGCTCACGCCGGTCCCCACTGACCATAATACGTCATCGCTCGATCCGCCGCCCGGCCAGTTGGATCGGTCACCTGCCCAGCCGAAGTCGCCAAAGACTACGGCTCGCCAGTCTCCGACGATCGTCCGCCAGATGGGGCGAACCGGAGCGAGCTCGATCCGGCCCGTCCAGTAGGACTCACCGGCCAGCGTGCCGTGGGTGAAGCCGCGCAGCGTCTCGATCCCGCCGATGCGCCACAGCCGCTGCAGCGGCAGGTCGCCGCCGGACCAGCCGCCGCGGGCGACCAGGGCCAACGAGGCCAGGTCCCAGAGGTCGAATTTCCCCTCCAGCCCCGCCCGCGCCTGTACGTAGTCGAGCGAGTCGGCGCCGCTGCCGAGCTCGATACCGAGCGTCAGCTGGGCGCGGGCGTCCGTCGGTCGCGTCGAGGCCCCAATGTAGATGATGGCCTCGGCGTCACCGCGCCAGAAGGTACCTTCGTCGGCGGGCGGATTGAGTTGGAAGACGGAGTCCTGCCAGATATCGGGAATCGCGAAGTCGGTGTTGCGCTCCACCGAGGTGTGGTCCTCGAATCCAACTCCGATGCGGCCACGCAACCAGGACCAGCGGCGGTCGATCGTGAGCGCCGCGCCGCTCGCCCGATAGTAGTCGGC
>JASFTY010000366.1:0-4663 GCA_050050535.1 Gemmatimonadales bacterium
CAGGGGCGTAGCCCGTCTCGAGTAGGGCGAAAGAGCGGATCGCATCGGCGGCCGGCAGGCGCGGCATCGGGACTCGCTCCAGTTTCGCGAAACCCTCGAACCGACCCAGTACCGCCTCGGGCTCGGTGTCGTCCAGCAGGGGGAAGTAGATGTCACCGTTGCCGCCCAGGTAGCGGTCGATACCCGACGCGGCCCGGCGTCCGTGTGCGATGGCCTCCACCACCGACGCGGGGCCCGAGACGACGTCTCCTCCGGCGAAGACACCGTCGAGCGCGGTCGCGGCCGAGTCGGCGTTCACTTCGATGTATCCGGTATCCCCCGACTCGCCGGCCGCGACGCCGGCGAGGAAATCCGCAACCGGTTCCTGACCGATGGCGATGAGAACGCGGTCGGCCTCCTGCGAGACGCCGGTCCCCTCGTCGAGCTGCGGCGCGAAAACGCCACGCTCGTCGAACAGCGAGACGCACTTTCGGAACTCGACCCGCTCCACGCCCCCGCTCCCCACGATCCGCACCGGGCCCCACCCGGGATGAACGGCGACCCCTTCACTCTCGGCCTCAGCGACCTCGCGCCGATGGGCCGGCAACGCACTGCGTTCCTCGAGGCAATAAAGGTCCACCTCGTCCGCCCCGAGCCGCAACGCGGTGCGGGCGACGTCGATCGCCACGTCGCCACCACCGATGACGACGATTCTCTCGCCGCTGAAATCCGGCGGCTCGGTCTCGCCGTCCGTGCCGACGCGCTTCAGCAGCTCCAGACCGCTCTCGACCCCGGAGCGCTCGACACCTTCGCAGCGGAGCGACTTCGCTCTCCGGGCGCCGACAGCCACGAACACGGCGTCGTGGGTCTCTCGGAGTGTCTCGAGGCTGACATCCTTGCCCACCTCGATCCCCATCCTCGCCTCGATGCCCAGCTGGAGGATCTCGTCTACGTCGGCCTCGAGGGCCTCACGCGACAGGCGATAGCGAGGGATCCCGTCACGCAGCCAGCCGCCGGGCTGGGGTTGGGAATCGAGCAGCGTCACCTCGTGCCCTTTCAGCCTCAGGAACCACGCGGCGCTGAGCCCGGCGGGTCCGGCGCCCACGATGGCGACTTTGCTACCAGTGGCGGGCGCGGGCTGCAGATGCGACCTCCAGATGGGTTCCGTTGCGTGGTCGAGCGCGGCGCGCTTGAGGGCACAGATCGCCACCGGCCCGGACAGATCTCGGCGCAGGCAGCGGTCCTCGCAGGGACGGAAGCAGACCTGTCCCAGAACCCGGGGCAAGGGCACCGTCTCGCGGATCACCGCCTCGGCACGCGCGAACTCGCCGTGTCTCACCTCGCGCAGGTAGCGGGGCACGTCGATTCCGGCGGGGCAATCGGCGATGCAGCGCGTGGACAGGTCGCCATCCAGCCTCGCCTCCTCGAACTCGAGACGTAGCGCCCCGGTGGGACAGACCTCCACGCAGCTCGAACAGAACCGGCATCCCGACTCGATCAAGGTGGGCGCCCTGGTGCCGACTACGGGCTGGCCGTGCTCGTCGAGTACGAATCCCAGCGCATCGACCTCCCTCACGTCACGGCACATGCGGACGCAGCGCAGGCACCCGATGCAAAGGTTGTAATCTCTGAGGTAGAGCGGCTCATCCTCCACGCGGGCGAGTCCCGCGTGCTGATAGCGCGGCGTGTCGGCGGGAATGCCGACATGTTCGGCGACCTTGCGAAGCCCGCAGTCGTGGAAGATGGGACAGCAGCGCTCCTCACGAGCGACATTTGTCGAGCAGGGCTCGAGCGCACAGCCGGCCCTCTGCGCGCACTGCAGGCAGGCGTGGGGGTGGGTGGAGAAGAGCTTCCGCAACTGCGCGCGACGTCGCGACTCGATATCCTCGTCGCACGTCTCGACGCGCATGCCCTCTTCGACGCGCGTGACACAAGCCCGAGCAGGCCCGTTCTCCCCGTCGACTCTTACGAGACAGAGGAGGCAACCCTGATAGCTTTCCTTCCCCTCGACGTGGCGCGTCGGGACCGGCCCTTGGTACACCTCCTGCCACGGCTCGAGCGCCGCCGGGTCGAGCGCCGGCAGCGCCGGGTGCGAGCAGAGGCGCGGGATGTAGATACCGGCGGCGTCGGCGGCCTCGAGGACCGTCGACCCATCCCGGGCTTGGATCTCGCGGCCGTCTACGGTCAGTGTGATCATCGGGCCGGCCAGCACTCACCACGAGTGGGTAAGCGCGCCGGGCTCGCAGGCCGCGACGCAGGGTAGCGGGGCGCGGTCCCGGTCGGGCTTACAGGGGGCGCACGAGTACTTGATCTTCTTGCGGTGATCTTCGACCACCGCCGCGACCTGGTCGTCGTAGTCGTCGGTGATGATCTCCAGGACCCCCTCGGGGCAGGCGGAAACACAACCGTGGTCGGCGCAGTTGACGCACCTGTCGGTGTCGATGATGATGAAGAAGTCGCCAGCGCCGTCCTTGTATCCGTAGTGCGCCTTCAAACCTCGATCTCCTTTCCGGGCGGCTAGCCGGCTCAGTTGGCGCCGAGCTTCTTTTTCAGCAGGTTCTGCGCGAAGAGCGCACCGCCGAGGGCACCGGCGATCTGGGTATCGAACTTGGCGGGCTGAGCTTTGACTCCAATCTCGTCCTCGAGTCGTTTGACGATACCGATGTTCTTGGCGATTCCGCCTGTGATGGCGAATTCTTCCTCGATGCCGACCTGCTGGAGCAGGGTCACCACCCTGTGAGCCATGGCGGAACAGTAGGCAGCCAGGACCTTGCTCTTCGGCCAACCCTCGCGCAGCAGGGCGGTCGCCTCCGACTTCGCGAAGACCACGCAGGTAGATGATACGGGTGGCGGCTCTTCCTCGACCTGCAGGGAGAGTTCGCCCACCTCCTCGATGGGTATCGCCAGCAGGTCGGCGAAGACTTCCATACCACGTCCCGTGCCGGCCGCACATTTGTCGTTCATCACGAAGGCACTGACCTTCCCGCGTTCATCGCAGCGTATCACCTTGCAGTCCTGGCCGCCCATGTCGAGGACGGTCCGCACGCCGGGGCCGTACATGTAGTTGGCACCACGGGCGTGGCAGGCGATCTCGGTGATCGCCTTGTCCGAGAAGGGCACGTTGACCCGGCCGTAGCCGGTACCCACCACGAACCCGACGTCGTCCAGCGTCAGGCCCGTCCCTTCCATCGCCCACTCCATCGCCTTGCGCGCGCTCTCGGGGCTGTCGGAGCCGGTCCGCATGTTGGAGAAGGCGTACAGCTCGCCGTCCACCATGACGACCGCCTGGGACGAGACCGAGCCAACATCCACGCCGGCGGTGATCAGTTGGCCCTCGTGCCAGTCCTTGTCCTCGTCGTGCCAGCGGTATTCCTTCCAGCGCCAGTACTCAGTCATTGATCATTTCCCCTTACCGGCGAAGCCAATCATTCTTCGGCCGCCGCGAGAGCGGCGCCCAACGCCCCGATGTACTCAGGGTCATCCGGGATGACGACGTCGCAACCCAGAGCCCGCTGCAGCGAATCGACGAAACCGATGTTGTGCGCGACTCCGCCGATCAGCACCACCTCGGGCTGGAAGCCGATCTTCCGTGCCAGTGAGACGATGCGGCTCGCTATGGCGTCGTGCACCGCTCTGGCGATGTCTGCCTTGGCAACCTTGGCGTGCAGCAGCGACACGACCTCCGATTCCGCGAAGACGGCGCACTGCGCGTTCATCGGGATCGCTTTCGTCGAGGTCAACGACATCTGACCGAGCGACCCGATCTCGACCTCCAGAGCGCGGCTCATCGCCTCGGTAAACGCGCCGGCACCGGCAGCGCACTTCTCGTTCAGAGCGAAATCGAGCACTTTGCCGTCTTCGCTGCAGCGGATCGCCCGCCCCTCCTCCGCCCCCACGTCGATTACGGTACGCGCTGCCGGGAAGAGCCGGATGGCCGCCCTGGCGTCGCTGGCGACTTCCGAGATGTCCCGCTCCGCATACGGAGCGTGGCTGCGGCCGGCGCCGGTGGCGACGATGTGTTCCACGTCGTCCATGCTGAGGCCGGCATCATCGAGTGCCGTGGCAAATGCCGTCTCGGCGGCTTCCCGGGCTTCGAACCCGGCCAAGGCGATACTCTTACCGAGTACTTCCATGTCTCGTTGGATCACGACCTTGATGGTCTTTGACCCCATGTCGATTCCTGCGGTAATCATGAGCGATCCCCAGCTTCTCGGCTCCGTCTGTAGCCCAGCGTCTCCATGAACGTGTCGATGCGCCCCTTGGTGCGCCCCAGGTCGAACTCGCGCTCGTCCCCCATGTTGCCTTCGAAGGTCATCACCGGAAAACCGGCCTCGATCAGACCCAAACGGTTCTCGGCGATCCCCAGGCTCAGACCCTCGCAACCGCGGTTGTAATGGAGCAACACACCGTTCAGCGACCACTCCTTGGCTATTCGCACCATCATCTCGGTCTTCAGATGCGGTGAATAGAAGTGCTGCCACTCGGGCTTGTTGAGGTTCCACTCGGCGAGGATACGCAGTGCCTGGTCACGGTCTTGGATCTCGATCCCCTTCTGCTGCGGGGTCGTACGAGGACCCCAGCTGCCATCCGACATCTCCTCCCACATCCCGATCAGACCGAACGTGTAGAGGGACCCGACGGATATCGCACCGAATTCCTCGAGGTAGCGGAACAGGCTCAGAAA
>JASFTY010000367.1:0-4654 GCA_050050535.1 Gemmatimonadales bacterium
TGGGCCGGCGGCATCGAGTTCACCGGGACGCCGAGGTCATCGCCATGCCGGAACGTGTAGTAGTACAGCGGTCTACGGCGGAGCATCTCGATGAGGTAGTCGGCGGTGATGCCGCCGCCGGCAAACCGCTGGTCGATGACCAACCCACGTTTGTCGGAGCTCTCGAGCATCTGCTGCAGCACCAGCTCGATGTCCCGCGCGCTGTAGCCGGGCACCCAGATGTAACCCAGGACACCCTGAGATTCCTCCTCCACGACTTGGCGGTTGCGCTCTGCCCAGTTCACACGGCGCAGCGAGTTCTCGCCGGGGATCGGCACCACCGTGAAGCTGCGCGCATCGCTGCCGTCCGGGCTTCTGCCGACGCTGAGCTCGACCGGCCTGAGGGCCGTGCCCTCGAAGTACGAGTAGATGTTCCTGTCAGCGGTGATCGGTTCGCCGTTGATGGCGATCAGGTACTCGCCGTCCTGGACATAGAAGCCGGGCTCATCTAGCGGCGACCTGAACAGCGGGTTGCCCCAGTTGTAGTGACCGGAAGGCAAGATGCGGCTCATCACGTAACGGCCGTCCTCGATCGCATAGTCTGCGCCGATCAGACCGATGCGGCTGGGCTCACCAGTGTGACGCGGTATGTCTCCGCCGCGCACGGCGAGATGGCTGACTGAAACGTGCCCGAGCGCCTTTCCGATCAGCCGGTTGAGATCGCTGCGCCGGGTGATCGACGGCAGATACGCCGCGTAGTGCCGCTGTAGCTCGGACAGATTCTGGCCATGATAGTTCGGGTCGTAGAAATAGTCCTGCATTAGCTGCCACGACTCGCGGTATATCTGCTGCCACTCGGCTGCCGGATCGACGTCGACTTCGATTGACGCGAGGTCGAGGCGGCCGGCGCCGGGCTCGGGCGGCTCGGCACCGGGAACCAGGGCCCAGCCGTCGTGATCGCGATAGAGGATGGTGGTCCCGTCCTCGCTCACCATGAACTCTTGAATATCCTCCACCAGCTTGGTCAGCTCTCGCGGGCTCGACAGCTCGTAGCGGTAAAGCGTCAGCGGCGCCCGGGCACCGGGTTCCTGCGACTCGGGCCAGTCCCGGACGAGTGCGTACAGCTCGCCCGCTCGTCCCGGGGCCAGCGCGGCGTAGTCCTTGACCGGCGCGGGCAGGGGCACGACACGTCTCTGGATCCCCTGCGGCGCGATCATCGTGCGTTGCATCGGCCGGCCCGCCGGGCCGCGGCGCTCGCCGGGCCGCGCGCTCGGCGGTGGGGGCGCTCCGCCGGCTGCGGCGTCGGGGTTGGGCTCGCCGGTGACCGCGAAGAAGGGGATCTGCGCGTCGCCGCGCAGCAGGACCACCTGGATTCGCCGCGCCATCAGCGGTCGGAAGATTTCGCCTGACAGGACGCTCCAACCGAATTCGTCGAGGGCGGCGGTGTTGCTGGCGACGAAGTAAAGGTAACTGCCGCTCTTGTCGAACGCCGGGTACTCGGCGTGCACACGGCCGCCGGAGACCTGGCTCTGCCGGCCACTCTCAACGTCATAGAGATAGACGGCGCGCAGACGGTTCGACTCGTACCTCGAGTAGGCGAGGAAGGCGCCGTCAGGCGACCAGGCGGGGTAGTAGCGATCCTGATACGAATAGCTGGAGGTCGTGACGCGGCGCGCGCCGCCTGTCTCGACATCCAGGACCCAAAGTGCCAGGCGCTTGTCGATGAACGCGAGGTGTTTGGAGTCGGGCGCCCAGGTGAGCTCGCGGTAGAAGCTGGGGCGCGTTTCTACGGCGAAGGATCGCACGGGGCCGCCTCCAGCGGCGGGGCGCACCCGTAGCTCATAGTCGCCCGGCTCGTCCGTGATGTAGGCCAGCCACCGCCCGTCCGGGGAGATGGCGGCATAGCGCTCAGCGGCGCCCGGAGTCTGAGTCAGGTTGGCCGCGGCGCCGGTGGCAGGGTCGAAAGTCACGACCTCGCCTCGATAGCCGAAAGCCAGCAGATCGCCGGAGCCCGTGAGGGAAGCGGACTGGACCCAGTGTGCACCGCTCGCCGTGCGTGGGGCCAATTCCGATCTGTCGGGCTCGACTTCTACGCTCAGCGTCTGGACCACGCCGCTGCCGCGGTCGAAGAGATGAAGGCGGCCGTCCTGGACGAAGGCGATTGCGCCGCCACCCGCTGATGCGGACTCGATCCCGAAGGTCTCGTACTCGGTGAGCTGTTCGACGAAACGCGTACCGAGGTCGTAGCTGTAGAGATTGAACGTTCCCGACCGGTCGGACACGAAATAGACTGTCGAATCGACCCACATCGGTTGCCGGTCATTGGAATCGTGGCGCGGCAGCTCCTGCAGCTCACCGCTCTCCAGTTCCGCGAGCCAGATTCGCGAGGCCATCCCGCCACGATAGTGGTGCCAATCGGCCGCCATCAGCTCGAGCGGCAGCGCTTTCGGGACGTAAGCGATCCGTTCACCGTCCGGCGCAAACGAACCCGACCAGGCGCGGGGCATAGGGAGCCGCTCCGGGAAGACGCCGTCGCTGGCCATGGTGTAGAGCCGAAAGACGCCCTCCTCATCACGGTGGGACACAAAGAGCACGCTCAGTCCATCAGGGCTCCAGCCGCGTGCGATATCCATTTCGGGATGGTACGTCAAGCGACGCAGGTCGCCGCCGTCCGCCCCGATCACGTAAACGTCCCAGTCGTCGACGCCGCGGCGCGAGAAAACGATGCTCTGACCATCGGGTGAAAAGACCGGGAAATCATCTTCCGCCGGCCCTTCCGTGAGCCGCTCGGCCGGCCCACCGGTCCGCGCGACGCTCCACAGGTCCCCTGCATAAGAGAAGACGACGTGTGAGCCGCTCACGGTGACGCCGCCCGTGACCAACGGCACATCATTGCTCGCGCTCGGCGGTAGGGCGCTGGCCTGGACGGCGAGGATGAGAAGTGCTGTGAGCGGGCTGATCATATCCGTTCTCCTGTCGATCTTCAGATTTCCGGTGTGACCCGACAAGTCTCGCCTCGTTCGACCGCTGACGCCAGGTCCCCCTTGCCTGCGTTAGCCGGGCCCAAGAATGGAAAGAGCTTGCCGGTGCGGAAAGTTCCAGGCGCTCCAGCGTGCGCCATGTGGCGCCCGGGGCCGGCTACGGCTGCGTCGGGTCTCGCAGGCGGGCTCTGGCGTCGGGGCGTTCCAGCGAGTCCAGAAGCCGCTCCGAGAACTCCTGCCTCTCCTCGAGCGATTCGATTCGGTCGGTCAGGCGGTTCACCAGTTCGGTGAGGCGGGTGATCTCCGGCCCCGGCAGTTGCGACTGGGCCGCCCGCTCACGGCTGCGCGCCTCGATCAGGTCACCCAGGCGCTTGGTGAGCGGACGGAGGATGATCACGCCCGCGGCGCAGAGCATGAAAGTCATGCCGAGCAGAAACGGTGCTAGGTCATGAGGAGGCATAGGCGTCCCTCCGCTTCGCCGCCAGTTCCATCATCTATACTCCCGAAGGGCTCGACCCTAGCTCTGCTGCTCCCCGGCCTCGTCACGCCCCGGTCCGCGAGTCAGCTGAGCCTGCATCCGCTGGCGCTCGAGCACGCGCTCGGTGAAGTCGACGCGATCTTCTAGCCGATCCATTCTATCGACCAGCCGCTCCATCAATTGCATGATCCGCTGGATCTGTGGATCCTGGCCGAGCGACTTCTTCGCGTGTGATTGCTCGATCACCTTGCCGATTCGCGTTGTGAGCGGCCGGAAGATGGCCACGGCAGCGATGCTGATGAACAGAACGATCGGTATCAGCTCCTCTGGCATGGTGCTTCGCGGCTCTCTGTTAGGGTCGTCCGTTCAGATCACGAGCCGCCGGTTCGGCCGCGACGCTCGCCTTCCGGGCGCGATGCCAGCGGGACCTGGGAATCCCCCTTCCAGCCACCGCTCCCGATCACGCTCTCCGCGAACTCCTGGCGCGCCTCCAACCGCTCCAGCCGGTCCAGCAAGGTCTCCATGACCTCGGCCATGCGAGTCGGGTCTAGCTGCTCCGCCCTCTGCCGGTCGCGTCGCATCTGCTCGAGCAACTCGCCCAGCTGCTTCGTGAACGGGCGGAAGATGGCCACGCTCGCCACACCGGCCGTTATGGCTACGACCATCACCGCCCCGGCGATCGGGCCGATTACCGCGGGGTCCCAAGGTCCCATGCTGTCCTCCCTTTCCCAAGTTGCGCTCCCAACTCTTCCTACGCCAGTCCATCTGGCGCGGTTTCATGATCGGTACTGACGTACCGAACTACCGACGCACCGGCTTGGCGTTTCGCGCTTGACACCCTAAGATTACCTGCCCAGACCGGTGCCCCGACCGACCAGAACACACCGACTCGCAGCGTTATGACCTTCTCGTTCATCCTCGTCATGTTCGTGCTGCCCGCCGCGATCATCGGGACCGCCGTGCTGCTGGCCCGGCTCAGCAGGGATGTGCGCGACTGATGCAGGAAGGGGCTGCAGTTCAGATCTCCGCGAATCCAGTCGCCATCGCCGCGTTTCTCGGCTACCTGGGGATCGTCCTCGCCATCGGTGTGCTCTCGGCCCGCTTCTCGTCCGCCGGTGTGAGCGAGTTCTTCGTGGGCGGACGCAAGATGCACCGCTTCGTTGTCGCGCTCTCGGCGGTCGTCTCGGGCCGCAGCGCCTGGCTGTTGCTCGGCGTG
>JASFTY010000368.1:0-4615 GCA_050050535.1 Gemmatimonadales bacterium
GGTCGCCTCGAGCGGCAGTTCCTCCAGACCGGCTTCATCGATCAGGCGCGCGGCCGCCGCCGGGTCGGAGTCGCCCATCAAATGCCGAACGTAGAGAGCATAGGCGATGAGCGTTCGCCGTACGCGCTCGCCGTACCAGTCCGGTATCCGACGCTCGATGTCTCGGAGATAGCGGGAGACGTTCCCCCGCAGCTCGTCCGGTATCTGGAAGCCCTTCTGTCGTGCTCGTTCAATCGCGTGGGCCGCGTGGATGCTCACGTACGGCCACGACTCGTCACGGCCGCCCCAGAAGGAAAACCCGCCGTCGGAGTTCTGCAGCTCGGCGAGCCTCCTGATGTCGCGACCGACGGCGGCGACCAACTCGTCCGGATCCGGGAGACCCGCCGCCTCGAACGCCGTCAGCACATCGCGCAACGCCGCCACGGCGAGGACGCGCGAGGAGATCTGTTCCGCGCACTCGAACGGATAGCTGTAGAGGTAGAGGAGCGCATCGGTGAGCGCCTGGAGTGCCGTCGACGATGTCGTGACTTCGAGGCCGCCGTACTGCTCGAACACGTCCCGTGGGGCGGCCACGGGTATCGCCGCCGCTCGGCTGTCCAACTCGCCGTAGGTGGCGAACGCCTCGGTGGTTGCCGGCGTCCACACCGGCAACTGGATCATCGCCGCGTCCGCCTGATCAGCCGCGGCCGCGGCCACCTGAACTCGCGCCGTACCGGGCCTGTACGTCGTCGCCGGGAAGCGCACCTCGACCCGGCCCTGGGCCGGCACTTCAACGCGCCTCCCCTGCCCTTCGATCCATTCCAGGTTCGTGGCACGCACCGCGACGTCGACCGGCAGATTCTCGTCGGTCCGGTTTTGCACGACGACGGGGAACTCGATCCGGTCACCGAAGTTGAGGAAGCGGGGCGCCGAAGGACGCGCCATCAGCGGCAGTCCGACGGTGATCGTCGATTCGCCTTTGCCGAACTGCTTGGCGCCGGCCGCGGCGAGCGCGATCACTCTATACCGCGTGAGGTTGTCGGGAACGCGGACCGGTATCTCGACCCGGCCGTTCGCATCGGTGCGCGCCGAACCCACGAAGACGGCGAGTGCGGCGAAGTCCGTACGCAACCGGATGCCAGGGGCCTCGCCCGGTGCTTGCGGCGCAGCCGCGGCGCGTGCTGCGGTCAGCGGTACGCCTTCCGCCAGAACTTCACGATACAGGTACCCCGACGTCTGAGGTGCGAGGCTGAAGTTCACTGCAGTCGACCGGTCGGAGTGGACAGCGACGCGATCGTAGCCCGTCTGATAACCGATGAGCTCGGCCACGGCGGTATAGCGACCCGGTGTCACGTTCTCGATCGAGTAGGTCCCGTCGGCGCCGCTGAGCGTGGCGTACGATGTCCCGTCCAGATGAATTCTCACACCGCCAAGCGGATCGCCCTCTTCCGTCTCGGTGACAATCCCTTCGACCACGCCGCGCTCCCCACGACCTGCCGTGGGATCGGGTCGCGGGCCCAGCAGTACGCTGGAGCGCAGGTGCGAACCGATCGCATCGGCCGAGCGCTGCGGGTGGAAGGTCTCAACCGGGTTCCTCACCTCCTCGGGCATGAGCGCCAGCACCGCCTCATCGACCACCGCGACGACGACATCGCCACCCGGCACAGGCCGCTCGGCGGCATCGCGGAGCTCGATGTCGACGATCGTCTGCTCGCCCGGCCGCAGCTCTCTCGCTCGCGGCTCAGCGCTCAGCGCCAGCGTGCGGGCGCGAGGCGGAACGGACAGGTTGACGCTGCCCTCGGCGTGCTGGTCCGGATCGACGACTCCGGCTGCGCCGTCGGTGGCGGCGACGAGATCGACGTGCACGTGGAGGTTGGGGATGTAAGGCTCAACGATCGGCACGCGGAGGACGTGGGACGGGTCGTCCATGCGGAAGCGTTGCGCCGCTACGATCCCGGCGCGGCGCAGCGTCATCACACCTTCGGCGGGGAAGAAGGGCGCCTGTATGAGGATCTGAGCGGTGTCGCCGGGCTGATACTCGTCGCGATCGGGGATAAGCTCGACGGCCGCTTCGCCGACCCGGCCGCGAAAGTAGAAGCCGCCGCCTACCCAGGGCCGTAGCTCCGAGAGGCTGGTGCGCCCCTGGTCGTCTTCTACCGTAGCGCTCACACGGTAGCGGCCGCCGGCCCGTGTCTCGAACACGCAACGGACGGGTTCCGCCGCGGACTCAAACCGGCAGCGCTGCGGCTCGCTCTCCTCGCTACGCCACGCGCCGTCGACGAGCTTCCATGTCCAATGAGTCGCCTTGACCTCTACAGGCCGACCCGGCACCGTCTCACCGTCGAGGTCGACGACGATCGCCTCGACCACGAGCGGTTCGCCAGCCCGTACGAAGCGACGTGGGGTTCGCAGCCCGACCGCCAGGGCCGCCGGGTGAACGACGATGTCGGTCGACTCGGTCCAGGCCTGCCGGTTCACATCGAGCACGGTGGCGGTTGCGCGGAGACCCTTGGAGACGGGCGGGTCGGCCTGCAGCAGCTCGACGCGCAGGTGATGTTTGCCCTCCAGATCGGTGTGCGCCTCGTACTCCTCCACAGGGCCGCCGCCGAGTTGTCCCGGGTGGCCGAAGCTGAAGTCGTCCCAGCTCGGCGGATAGAAGCGGGTGCGATTCGGCTGCACACGCCAGGTCACCTCGCTGTTGGGCAGACCGCCGCCTGCGAAGTAGCTGGCAGCGACTGTAAAGAGCGCCGCGCCGCCGACGATGTGAGGTCCGGGGTCGTGCGAGACCGACACCTCGTACTCGGGCCGACGATACTCCTCGACCTGAAAGCGGTGTTCGTGGCTGCGGCCATCGAGGTCGCCCGGCGCACCGATGGTCTCCAGCCGAATCGACACCGATCCCAGGTTCATCTCGTCGGGCAAGCGGAACGCGGTGTCGAAGCCAGCGAGATCGTTGAGTTCTGCCCTGCCCTCAGCCAGTTCATTGCCCTGGGAACCGACCACGGTGTAGCTGACCTGGGAGATTCGGTCGGCAGGAAGCTCGACGTCCCCGGTCTCTCCTGCACCTATTCGTCTCAGCCAGCCTTTTAGGTGGACTTCCTCGCCCGGCCGGTAGAGCGGCCGATCGGTGAACACGAACCAACCCACCGCGTCGCGGGGGACTCTGCCCCAGTAGCGGATCGGAAGCAGTGCCACATCGCCGTCGAGACGCGCGACCAGTGCGGGATACTCGTTCCTGGGGCGAGCCGTCGGCAACGGTAGCGTTGCCAACCCCTCCGCATTCGTTATCGCCCTCGCGCCTGTCGACATCAACTCGAGCGTCGCCCCGGCGAGCGGCGCGGCGCCCTCAAGGGCGGTGACCCAGCCGGTCACTTCGCGCGGATCGGCGAGGGCGCTGACGCTGATGCGTGTGGCCTGGACCCAGGTGTAGACCGACTGGCGTCGTCCGGAATCCTCCGGCCAGTCGGTGGGCTCCACCGCCACCACCACGTGCCCCAGCTCGTCGCCGAGAACGGGCTCCAGGTCTATCCGGGTTTCGGCCGGCGCGTCGGGCTCGGCGTCGAGGGGGATCGTGCGTTCCGAAGCCAGGAGACCCGGCGGTTCCCACGGATCTTCCGAGTAGCGGTGCCGGTTGTAGCCCTCCTCGAACGCCAGCCAGTCGTCCGGCTGAACGCGGTAGATGCGGATCCGCAGGCCCGGGACGTTGACACTCTTGACCGAGAGTTCGCGGGGCGCCAGCGGATCGAGCACGACGAACCTGTCAGCCCGCGCTGTGAGCGCCGCCGGAGCCGGGCCCACCTCGAACCTCAGGCTCGTCTCCCGGCCGAGGGTCTGGCCGAACACATCACGCACATCGGCGCTCAACGTGACGTGATAATCGCGTCTCGGCTGTACGCGCCCGTAGATCGCCAGCCGATCATTCGACAGGCGGTAGCGCATCAGCGGCAACTCGGGCTCGACTCGAATCAGCGACGTGTCGAAGGCCTCGCTATCGATCGGGTTGCTGAATTCGATTCGCCATGCGGATCCCGGAGGACACCCGCGGTCCCAGCCGCACCACGACCGCTCGACGTGCAGCGGCCCGTAGGTGCGGAAGCCGAACGTCTGTGCGGTCTCGGTTCTTAGTGGACCCTCGGCGGACGGTGTGCCGGGCTCGATCACAACCTCGACCTGTGAGTCGCCCGGCAGTCGTCTGATCGTCCGGAAGGCGACCCAGCGGTCGTCCGGCGTAGCTTTTGCCGTGCGCTCGATTCGCTCGTCCGCCGCGATCTCGTCTTCGTCGGCGCGACGCACCTTGAAGGTCCGGCCGGCGGCACGAACCGTGATGTGGTCGAGTACCGCACCTGCATCGATCTGCTGATCGAAGGCCACGAACATCAACGGAACATCGCTGACCGCGTCCCCCTGCGGAAGCGATTCAGTGAGGCTGGGCGGTGGCGTCTTGAACGTCCAGGTCAGCGGCTCGGCCAATCGCTCGCCTACGGCCGAGCGTACATCCGCGGGCACCAGCACCTGATACTCGGTGGCCATCGGGAAGCCGGCGTCCACCTCGAAGAGCAGCGTTCGCGTACCCACCCAGCGCCAGCGGCCCTCGGCCTGCGGCCGCAGCCGGGCAGGCACGTCTCGCGCCGCCAGC
>JASFTY010000369.1:0-4613 GCA_050050535.1 Gemmatimonadales bacterium
TTGCTCGTCCGATGTACCGGTCGTCGCCGGCAGGAAGTCCTCCATCACCCAGACCTCCGAACCGTAATCGCCACGATTGAGGGCGACGCGCCGCCCGTCGGGACGGAAGCGCATGCCTCGAGCGCCTACCTCCTCGTACCAGTCCAACCGCTCGGGCTGGCCGCCCTCCGCCGGTATGCGCCAGAGGCCGACGTACTCGTCGCCACCGCCGTGTCGCTTGTAGTAGATGTGTCGGCCGTCCGGGCCCCAGTGGATTCCCTGCGGCCACGAGGCTCCTGCCTCGAAGTGGAGTAGCGCGCGTGGCTCCCCGCCGGCGGTCGACATGACCATCAGGCTGTAGTCACCGCCGTTCTCTCGGCTCTCCTGATAGGTGAAGGCCAGCCGACTCTCGTCGGGTGACACCGCGAAGCGGTTGTAGATTATGCCTTCGTCGGGCGCGTCGCGAACGAGCACCTGCTCGGCGCCGCTCTCGAGATCTCGGATGCCGATCCGCCTATCGTCGCTGGCGGCCGTCCAGCAGAAGACCGATCTCCCGTCCGCACGCCAATAGGCGAGCATGAACGACTCGTCGGGTGCCTTAGGAACCGCCAGCTCGGCCTCACCGGTCTGCACGTCGACCCGGAACAGGCCCTTGTTATCACCGTCGCTGCTCTCCACGAGAATGAAGCGACCATCGGGCGACCAGTCCGGCGAGTGCGACGGACCGATGCCCGGCGTCAGCTCGCGCTGCTCGCCGGTTTCCATCGAGCGGATGACGATCACATCGGTACCGGGCCTACCCAGAGGGTCACGCTGCGACAGGTAGGCCAGGTAGCGACCGTCAGGCGACCAGACCGGATAGAAGTTGCTGCCGAGGAAACTCTGGCTGATGCGTGTAGGCTGCTCGAGTAGTCCGCCGCTCTCGGGATCGAACGCCGCGACGTACACATCCGTCATGTCCATGGGCACGCCGTAGTAGAACGAGCCGTTCCGGGCGAAGCCGAGAGGCTCGATTCGCCACATCTCCGGCTTCACCAGCCGCGCCTGCCCGGCTGGCCGCCCATCAGCCACCGGCATCAGCCAGGCGCCCAGCGTGCCGGTGCGGTCGCTGAGGAACAACACCTGCCCGCCGCCCGGCGCCCAACCGAGCACGTAATCCTCGGCCGGGTGCTCGACCAGTGTACGTACCTCCCGCGTGGCGACGTCTAGAACGAAGATATCGTGCTCCGATGAGCCCGCGTCGCTCGGGACATCGTAGATGACGTACCGGCCATCGGGAGAGATGCTGAGCTTGAACGATGCGGGCTGGCCCAGCGTGACCAGCATCTGCAGTGACCCGCTTTCCACCGACACGATCCCGATCTGGTGGTTGGGGTCCCCGACCCTCCGGACGCTCACGAGTATCCTCGTCCCGTCGGCCGTCCACTCTACCGGGTCGACGTGCAACTCCTCGTCCGCGAAGAGGACGCGAGGGTCCGAGCCATCGAACCCGATGATGCGGAGCTCGGCGTTCCAGATCGGCGGGTCTTCCCAACTGTAGGCCACCAGCTTGCCGTCGGGTGAGACGGTCGATCGCCCCGGGTAGCCCACGTCGCGCGAGTCGGCTAACGAGTGCCAGGTCGTAAGCTGGCGATCCTCCCCGGTCCTGAAGTCGTGGACCACCAGCTCCTCGGTCCCCCAATCGACGCGAGTGAAGTACCGCCCGCCAGGCGACGGCCCGCCCGAGAAATCCAGGTTCCACTGGGAGAACAAGAGTCGCCGCACCACCATCGGCGACGAGTCCTGCTCCGCCTCGCCCACGCTCGCCATCGCGGCCGGGAGCCCGGCCGCCAGCACCTCTCCGCCATTGGCGGCCGACTGCTGTTGCTCCGAGCTGCAGCCGGCCAGCGCAACCACCCAGAAGAGAATCCCGACCAAGCTTCTCATGATGTCTTCCTCTTACAGTTGATACTGCTCACGTCTCAGACATTCGATCGCCAGAGCCGCCACCGAGGCGAGGGCCGCGAGCAGGCCCACGATGAGCCCGGCGCCGAACCAGTAGGCGACTGTAACGGCGTCCAGCTCCAGCTCTGGATTCTGTACCGTCAGTTGAACGAACTCGAACATGGTCTGACTTGGGCTTCGCGATGGTGGGGCGGCTGTGCGCCGACCCTTCGGAAACCTGATCCTGGCGAGCGGCGTGCCAGAGCCGCCGGGCGGTCAAAGGCCAATGTTTATGCGGGTTCTGAGGGTCGGCGAGGGTCTGCACCACCCCGTGCGGACGGAACGACCTGTTACGTCCAGCCCCCGAACCGTTACGCCGGCGCCGACCTAGGAAGCCGCAGCCGGACCGTGGTGCCCGCGCCCGGCGAGCTTTCGACCTCCAGGTCGCCGCCGTGCGCGGTGGCGATCCGTTGGGCGATGGCGAGCCCGAGGCCCGTGCCCTCGGGTCGTGTGGAGTAGAAGGGCTCGAAGATCCGCCCGATATTGTCCAGTGGGATGCCGCGTCCGGTGTCGCGAATCGAGATCGAGACCCCACCCGCATGGCGGGCGACGCTGACCTCGACACGCCCGCCCTCGTCCAGGGCCTGAGCGGCGTTGAGGAGCAGGTTGAGGAAGAGCTGTTCGAGCGCCGGCGCGTCCCCCTTCACCCACAGGGGATCGGCACCTCCCAAATCAATCTCGAGCGTCCCACCGTGCGCTTTCAACTCGGGCGCAGCACTGTGGACCGCAGCCTCGAGCGGCGCTCGGATGTCGACGGGCTCGAGTGTGACGCTGCCGCTACGCGCCACGCGCAGCGCGCCGGTCACCGAGCGATCGACGCGCTCGATCTCGCCCAGCGCACGGTCCAGCAGGTCGCGGGCGTCCGATTCGTCGGGCAACTTCTCTTCGACCCGCTGTAGGTCGACGCGAATCGATGTCAACGGGTTGCGGACCTCATGGGCGAGCGATGCGGCAAACTCGCCGACCGCGGCGAGCGCCTGGCGTTGCGACAGCTCGCGGAGCGTGTCCCGCAGGCTCTCGGTCATCGAATTGAAGGCCCGGGCGACACGGCCTACCTCGTCGCCCGGCGCGTCCTCGACTTTCCTTTCCAGGTCTCCCTCCGACACCGCTTCCGCGGCGGTCGCCAATCGGACCAGGGCGCGCGTCGTGCGCCGGGTCAGCAGCGTCACCAGCGCTACTACGGCGAGCGCGACGATCGCCACGATCCAGAGATTGCGGCGCGCCGCCTGCTGGAACGGCTCGGTGAACGGGGTCAGCGGCGCTGCCAGCACCAGGTCCATGGGCGGCTCGTGCAGCGTGTGCCGCACGGTCAGCCACGGCTCCTCGCCCCAGACGAACGACTCGCGGGCGAACAGCACCGGGTCGATGGAGAGCGGCAGTAGCGACGCACCGGTGCTAGGATCGAACACGGCGAGCACCGAGCCGCTCACTCCGCCCCAGCCGGCGCCGCCGGGGAGCAAACTGCTCATCGAAACGCGGGCATCCAGACTGCCCAACCGTTCACCGGTAGCATTGTCGTAAATCCCCAGGCGCACGGGGAGCGCCGGGTTGGCGAGCGTCGTGACGCCCGAAGTCGGCGGCCCATCGGCCGGCACGCGCCAGCCCACGGCGCCGCCGGCGTCCGCGACCGTCGCCGACTCGACCGCGTCACGCATCCCGGCGAACAGGCCCTCTAGTTCGGCCTGTGCCGCGTACTCGGCTGCCTGTGAGGGGGAATCGTCACGCAGAGCGGTTTGAACCGCGGAGCACTCGGCCAGCCGGAGCAGTTGCGAGCGCCCGCTCAACCAACGCAGACCGATCTCGTCCACGACCTGGCCGAGCGAAGTGCCGAGACGCGCGCGTAGCAGCTCTTCCCCCGAGCGCTCCGCGGTTCGGTTGAGCCAGAGCCCCAGCAGCGCCAGCGGTAGAACGGCGCCACCGAGAACTATCAATATGAGTTTGCTCCGCAGCGAGAGCGAACCCGCTAAGCTCATTTGCGCCAGCGAAGCAGCGTCGTCGTATCAGCCAGCCGCAGCAAGACGGAATCGGCCGCGGTGGGGAGCGCCGGAAGATCGAACTCGGCGCGCACGACGTGAGTGCACAGCACGACCTCTTCCTCGACGGCGTCGGGTGGCCCGGCGACCTCCCGCTCGTTCGGAACCTGAACCGGCCGCGTGACACGACGGCAGACGGCCGACGCCTCGCACCGCATGCGGGCCGGCGGGATCGTGTCATCGCCCATCAGGAGCGCCAGCTCCGTCAGGTCCCAGGGCAGTTCGCCACGTTCCGCCTCGTCCTCCATCTGGAGGACGGCGCGCACACCTTCCTGTGTGGAATCGACGGCCACCCAGCCGTTCTCGATCGGGGCCGAGAGGATCGCCCGCAGCGTCGCCCCCTCAACGTCCTCGAACTTCGGCCCGCACGCCGCCACCGACAGCGCTAAGAACATCATCGCGCCTGCCAGTGCGAAGAGCGTCGACCTGCCCGGCGGGCAGGTACTACGCGGTGCTGACATGGGCTTATGGTTGGCTCGTCCCATTGCAACATACAGAAGGGACCGAGATGATCGCAAGAAACCCCGGTCACACCGCCAGGCCACCGACCCACCGCCTACCGCTTACCGCCTACCGACCACCGACGCACCGGCCACCGGCTACCGGCTACCGATCCCC
>JASFTY010000370.1:0-4596 GCA_050050535.1 Gemmatimonadales bacterium
GCCGAGCAGGGTGCCCGCGTCGGGCGCCGGTTGCAGCCAGCCGAGCAGCGTCTGGACGACCACCACGCCGGCGATGAAGCCGCCACCGACGGCGGCGCCTTTCAGGATGTCGCTCGGCGCTTCCCAACCGCCCGGGAATCCGAGGGCGGCGAACGACTTTCGCTCAAGCCAGCGCATCATGACGAGCGAGGCGACGAGCATCGAGACGACGAGGATCCCGTGGGAGCTGACGATTGCCCAGAGCACCCCCAATCGTTCGGGCAGCAGGGCCGAGCTGATCGTGCCGAGCACGGCTGCGACCACGGTGGCGCAGGCGAGGAAGATCAACACACGCCACAAGGCACGCAGCTTTTCGGGACCGTAGAAGAGGTCTCGTGCTCGCACTCGATCCGCCGCCCGCGTCAAGAAAAAGCCCCCGCAGCTAGTGAAGCTCGAGGGCTATGAACCGGAACGGACCGAGGCGCACGCCGACGAGCCGCCCGATCGTCCGGCTAAGGACGAGGTTCTCAGGCGCCCGGCCTCGCGTGCTGGCTCGCGCTCTCACGGTCCGTTCCCGTTCTCCTGGTTCAGCTTCCAGCTAGACGCGCTCTACGCTGACGGCGACGGCGTTGCCGCCGCCCAGGCAGAGCGTCGCCACTCCGAGCTGTTTGCCGCGATCCTGCATCGCGCCGAGCAGCGTGACCAAAATCCTCGCGCCCGAGGCACCGATCGGGTGGCCGAGCGCGATCGCGCCACCGTGGACGTTGACGCGATCCCAATCCCAGCCGAGCTCGCGGCCGTCGGCGAGGGACTGGGAGGCGAAGGCCTCGTTGGCCTCGATCAGCTCGTAGTCGTCGATCGATGTGCCGTCCTTCTCCATTAGCTTTCGCATCGCGTCGATAGGCGCGAAGAACAGGTCCTGGGGGTCGGTCGAGCCGACCGAGTAGTTTCTGATCCGGGCAACGATATCGAGCCCGTTATCCTTGGCGAACTTTTCCGAGGTGACGACCACCGCCGCAGCGCCGTCGTTGAGGGCCGACGCGTTGCCCGCCGTCACGCTGTACTCCTTCACCTCCTTGGGCGCACTGTCGCCGAACACCGGCCTCAGCTTAGCCAGCGCCTCGAGCGTCGTGTCGGCGCGCGGATTCTCGTCGGTGTCGACGACGGTGACCTTGCCCTTACGGCCGGGGACCTCGACGGCGACGATCTCGGGCTTGAACTTGCCGGCCTCGATCGCCGCCACCGCCTTCATCTGGCTCTGGTAGGCGAACCCGTCCTGGTCCTCACGGGAGATGCCCGCCTTCATTGCGGTGTACTCGGCGTGGCCGCCCATGTGGCAGTCGTAGAAGCCGCACCAGAGGCCGTCGTGGATCAGGCCGTCGACCATGTTCTGGGAGCCGAACTTCACACCGCCGCGGTACCCGAACAAGTAGTACGGCGCGTTCGACATCGACTCCTGGCCGCCCGCTACGATGACCTCGGTGTCGCCCGCCTTGATCGCCTGCGCGGCGAGCATGACCGATTTGAGGCCGGAGCCGCATACCTTGTTGATCGTGACCGCCGGCACGGTGGCCGGGATGCCGCCGGCGATGGCGGCCTGGCGTGCCGGCGCCTGGCCGACGCCGCCCTGCAGGACCTGCCCGAAGATCACGTCCTGGACCTGGTCCGGCTTGATGCCGGCCCGGCTGACGACCTCCTTGATCACGATCGCCCCGAGTTGGGGCGCCTTAAGCGAGGCGAGTCCGCCGAGAAACTTGCCGATAGCGGTGCGCGTGTAGCTTACGATAACCGGAGTCGTTCTTGGATCAGCCATAGAGCCATAACCTGTCTAGTCTGGTCGCGAATCGACCAGAGTCGGTCGCTTTTCCCGGGGCGTCAGGTAGCCCCAGGTCGTCTCGGGATCATGCTCGAACACAAGCAAGGTCCGTTCCCTAGCTGCCCCCTCGAGGACCCGCCGTTTTGTTTCCAGGGTGACCAGCGGTTCCACATCATAGCCCATGATCCAGGGTAGCGGCAGGTGCGCCGCCGTGGGGACGAGATCGGCGACGAAGAGCGCCGATTCGCCCTGCGACTCGATGAGAACCGACTGGTGCCCCGGGGTGTGGCCGGGGGTAGGCCACACCGTGATACCCGGTACGATTTCGACGTTGCCGGCGACGAGATCTAACAGGCCGGCTTCGTGCACGGGATCGAAGTTGTGGAGTAGGTAACTGGCCCGGACCCGCTCGTTCTGCGTGTGGGCGAACTTCCACTCCTCGGTTTGGACGACGTGCCGGACGCCGGGGAAGGAAGGGACGACGCTGCCGTCCTCCAGCCTCACGGTGTCGCCGCCGGCGTGGTCGAAGTGGAGGTGGGTGTTGATCACAACGCTGACGTCGGACGTCTTAAAGCCTGCCTCGCGAACGGCGTCCTCCAACGCCGTCGGCTGGCCGCCGTTCTCGATCCCATAGATGTCTCGGAACTTCGCGTCCTCTTTGTTGCCGGCGCCGCTGTCGATCAGGACCAGCTCGTCGTCGGTCTCCACGAGCAGCGGCCGCATAGCCAGCGGGATCCGGTTGCGCTCATCCGGCGGCAGCTTCTTCTCCCACAACGGCTTCGGGACGACGCCGAACATGGCGCCGCCGTCGAGACGCTGGACCCCCGCGTCGAGGGCGTGCAGCCGGAAGCGACCCAGCTGGCGCGACGTGACCCTGCTCATGGTC
The DNA here is from genome assembly GCA_050050535.1 of Gemmatimonadales bacterium. Classification (GTDB taxonomy): domain Bacteria; phylum Gemmatimonadota; class Gemmatimonadetes; order Palauibacterales; family KS3-K002. The sequence continues at coordinate 2,682 of JASFTY010000370.1, forward strand.
CGGCGCCGTCCGGGCCCTTGCCGTCCGGCTTCCTGCGCCGCTTGGCTCTCTTGCGGCGGCGCGCCGGCTTCAGAAAGCGCTGCAGGCCTGCCCAGTCGTCGATCCCCTCGTCGCCCAGCCGATCGAAGAAGCGGCCGAGCAGCTCGGCCGTCGCCCGGGCGTCATCCCCGGCCCGATGGTGCGATTCCACGGGGATCGCGTAGTGGTTGGCCAGCACGGCCAGGCTGCGGCGCCGGAGCTCGGGGTGCAGCCGTCTGGCGAGGCGCAGGGTGCAGAGCCGCTCGCCTTCCAGCCGACCGCCGCCGCAGCGGCGGAACTCGGAGTCGAGAAAGCGCCAGTCGAAGCCGACGTTGTGAGCGACGAAGACGGCGCCGCGCAGCGTCCGCTTCAGCGGCTCCAGCAGCTCCCTGAACTTGGGAGCGTCGGCCACCATCTCCTCGGTGATGTTGGTCAGCGCGGTCACCGACGGCGGGATGGGGCGCTCCGGGTTGACCAGCGACTCAAACGAATCCACTAGCTCGCCGTCTCGCATGCGCATGGCGGCGACCTCGGTCACCCGGTCGCCGCGGGCCGGCGAGCCGCCGGTGCTCTCGACGTCCACCACCACGAAATCGACATCGCTCAGCGACAGCTCGCCGTAGGCCGGCGGCTGCTCGGTCAGCAGCCAGCGGTCCCTGTGGCTCTGGAAGCGTGGGTCGGCGCCCAGGACCTCGCGGACCAGCGAGGCGGCGAGCCTCGGCGGACCGTGGCGGATGCCGAAGATCCGCTCCGCCAACACCGTCGCCCGGGCCGGCCCGGACAACAAGAGGGATACCGCCCGGTCCCGGAGCAGAGGAAGATCGTCCCAGCGAACGCCCAGCGCGCCGTTCATACGCCGGCTCCGCGTTGGCGACCCGCCCGACAGGGGCTGAGGTCCGGGGCGCTGACGGCGCCGTGTAGCGGACGCGATCTGGGCGGGACTGTCAGGGTCTGCGCCGACACCGGGTTTCGCCGCGGCGGTTGGGATACCAGCGGCGCGGCACCCGGTTGGAGGCAAGCTACCATTTCGAGCCAAAATAGGACGTCCTCAGGGGCGGCGCAAACCGCCCCCAGCGGCACCCCGAGAATCGGTCTCCGGGGCTCGGCACCGGCGGCGGACCCCGAAAACAAGCCGAACGGACCGCGTATCCTTGGCCGCGGTCATCTTTGGCGTGGTGGGGCTGTCAGCGTACTTTGTGACGATCCCGGGGCTCTCGGCAAACGCCTTCTGGCTGGTTACAGTCGGGGTTGCGATACTCGCCGTGGCCACAGTAGTGAAGGGAATGTAGAGACAGGGCAACTGCGCAGTGCCGGCGAGCAATCTCAGACAGGCACCTAGACGGATCGTTGTGATACTCGAGCCTGCGTCGCGGACCATCCCCCTGCTGCTCGTCGCAGCCGGCCAGCTGGTGGGCGCCAGTGTGGCGGCAGCCCAGCTGCCCTGGGAGTACTACCGGCGTCGCAGCCTGGCCGGGGTGATCGCGGAGCAGCGAGACGTGGTTCTACGCACCTTCACGGAGGAGCGCGGCCAGCAGGTGTTTCTAGGCGGCAGCAGCTTCCCTTCCCTTCCCACCATCCAGTACCTCGACTCGGCCCGAGTCACCTCGGCCCGCCGGCTGGGGCTCATCCAGCTGTGGATCCAAGCGTACGAGATACCCGACGAGGTCCCGGGAGACTACACCGAAGAGTTGCTGTTCCGTGAGGACGGCCTGGAGCTGTGGCTGCCGGTGCGGGGGGCGGTGATCGAGGAACTCGAGAGCGTTGCGGCTTCCGGCGATCCCCTGACGCTCTACGTCGTATGGGTTGGCGCGCTGAGCAGGCGGGCCGATATTGAATGGGTCTTTCTGGTCTACGGATTCCAGCCGGAGAGGACCGGCCCGGGCGGCGGTTGGCTCGG
>JASFTY010000371.1:0-4562 GCA_050050535.1 Gemmatimonadales bacterium
CCTGGAGCTGGCCGGCGGCGAACAGCGCGTCATCCACGGCCTGATCAACCGGTTCGTCCAGCTGGGCCAATCGGATGAGCTGACCGTCTACCGCGCCGAGATCGTTCCCTGGTTTTGGTTTCTCTCGCTGTCCAGCGACTGCAAGATCTTCCAGAACCTGAGCGTCCCCGAGATCGTCGAGCAGGTCTTCAAGGATCAGGGTTACTCCGACTTCGAGGTCAAGTGCGTCAAGAACTACAACGCGCGCGAGTACTGCGTGCAGTACCGCGAGACGCACCTGAACTTCATCTCGCGCCTGCTGGAGGAAGAGGGTATCTCTTACTTCTTCCAACACACGAAGTCGAAGCACATTCTCACGCTGGCCGACGACGTCAGTGCCGTGAAGCCGTGTCCGGGCCAATCGGCGGTGCGCGTCTCCCCAATGCCGGAGGCGGCACAAGAGGAAGATTTCGTGACGGCCTTCGAGCGCGAGCACGCCGCCTTCATCGGTAGGGTGACCCTCAGGGACTACGACCATCTCCAGCCTTCGCTGCGCCTCGAGAGCTCAGTCTCCGGGGACGGCAGGGAAGAGATCTACGACTACCCGGGCTATTACACCCAACTCGAGGACGGCGAGCGTCTGGCGCGCCTGCAGCTCGAGGAGCAGGAGGCGTGGCACGAGGTCGTCCGCGGAGAGAGCACGTGTCGCTCGCTGCAGAGCGGTTTCAGCTTCGACCTGCAGGAGCACTACCTGAAAGATGCCAATCAGACCTATCAACTGCTCCAGGTGCGCCACTCGGCGCGCGGCGCCGATTTCCGCGCCCGCGATCCGGCGACCTTCGACTACCGCAACGACTTCGTCGCTATCCCGCACAGCGTGCCCTTCCGGCCGCCGCGCACGACCCCGAAACCGGTGGTCCAGGGCTCGCAGACCGCTCTGGTCGTCGGCAAGGCCGGCGAAGAGATCTGGGTCGACGAGTACGGACGGGTGAAAGTCCAGTTCTACTGGGACCGCGACGGCAAGAAGGACGAGAACAGTTCCTGCTGGGTCCGCGTCTCCACCGCTTGGGCGGGTAAGGGCTGGGGCGTCATCCAGATCCCGCGCATCGGCCAGGAGGTGATAGTCGATTTCCTGGAGGGCGATCCCGATCTGCCGATCATCACGGGCCGTGTCTACAACGCCGAGCAGATGCCGCCTTACGAGCTACCGGGTAGTCAGACGCAGAGCGGCCTCAAGTCTCGGAGCTCGAAGGAAGGCGGCACGGACAACTTCAACGAGATCCGCATGGAGGACCTCAAGGGCAGCGAACTGCTCTATATACACGCCGAGAAGGACAAACAGGTCGTTGTCGAGAACAACCGAACCGAGTCGGTAGGAAACGACGAGTCGATCAGCATCGGCAACAACCGGACGGAGAATGTCGGTAAGAACGAGAGCATCACCATCGGTGAGAACCGGACTGAGAGCGTTGGCAAGAACGAGAGCATAACCATAGGCGGAGGCCGCACCGAGTCAGTCGCTAAGGACGAGACGATTGATATTGGCGCGAACCGTAAGGAGTCGGTCGCGAAAAACGAAGATGTAACGATCGGCGACAACAGGTCTCACACGATAGGCAAAACGGACAAGCTGGATGTCGGCGACCGGCTACTGATCACTGCTGGCGACATGATAATCATCAAGACTGGAAGCGCGAGCATTACGATGAAGAAGGATGGCGACATCCAGATCGAGGGCAAGAACATCAAGGTCCAGGGTTCTGGAAAGATACAGATAAAGGCTTCGGGGGCCGTCAATATCAAAGGCAGCCAGGTCACTAACAACTGAGACCGACGTAGAATGCTGCAATTCCGAAACGACACTCCTTTTCCGGGCGGGATATCCATGCTCCCGAACACGGACGGTGTGGATACCCTGTTCACCGTCATCAAAGGGACGTTTGGCCTGGACCCGGATCCATCACCTGCGGGCGAGCAACTGCCGCTCGCGCTCGTCGACGAGTACTACGGCGAACCGGGCAGCAGTAGTGTCAGGATACCGTCAGACATAAGTCTGACGAAACCCGGCACCGATGTCCTGCTCCAGGGGCACGCGTATGCACCGGCAGGCAGACCGGCTACTCAGATCGATGTCTCGCTGAGTGTGGGTCCTCTTCAGAAGCAGGTGCGCGTTTTCGGCGACAGGTACTGGCTGTCGGCCGCTGTCGGGCCCTCGATATCCAGCCCCGAGCCGTTTGAAGCCATGCCTCTTGTGTGGGAACGGGCGTACGGCGGCATCGACACTGTGGGCTCTGAGATACAAGCAGAGACGCGCAATCCCGTCGGGACCGGCTTCCGCGACCCGGACGGGGCTAGTGAGCTCCATGGACTCAAGCTGCCGAACCTGGAGGACCCGCTTCATCCAATCAGCTCGTGGAAACAGAGGCCTCCGCCGGCGTGCTTCGCGCCGGTCGCCGCGCATTGGGAACCGCGGCGCTCGTACGCCGGAACCTATGATGATCGGTATCGCCAGGAGCGGGCACCATTCCTGCCCAGCGACTTCGATCGTCGATTCTTTCAAGTCGCACCACCGGGACTCGTGGCCGACGATTATCTGCAGGGTGGCGAGCCGGTTCAGGTGAGCGGCGCGACCCCCTCGGGAGTCCTTCGATTCAGGCTGCCGCGCGTCGCTCTCGAGGTCTCGCACTCATTGGGTGCAGGTGTGGAGGCCCGGCCGGCCAATCTGGAGACCGTCTTGCTGAAACCGGATGAGGGGGTGCTCATTCTGGTGTGGCGATCGGCACTTGCCTGCGACAAGAAAGCGCTGCAAGTACGCGAGATTCGAGTCTCGCGCCTCCAGGGCACGTGAACCGATAGAAGCATGGCCGAGTCCAGCGTCGTCCTCAGTGTCGGGGTGGTGAGCGCAGTCGGACTCACTGCCGGAGAAATGGCGGCATCGGTTCGCTCGGCGACGATGCGATTCACCGAGAGCGAGATACGCGACCGGTCCCTTGAACCGGTAACGGTTGCGGAAGTGCCCGAAGATGGACTGTCAGAGCTGATCGGGCCCCTCGGCGCGATGAACCTCACAAGTCGCCAACGTCGGATGCTCCAAATCGCAGCCGCGCCGTTACGAGAGTGCCTGCTGTCACTCCCTGCGAACACTCCAGCGCCGGGCCTCGTACTGGCACTGCCCGAGACAGAGACCGCGCGCCCACTGGACCGCCCGGGGTTCCTCGAGTTGCTCGTTCAACAGTCCGGCCTGGCATTCGACGCGAGAGCCAGCGATGGCTCGCACAGCGGTCGGGCGGGTGGGCTCCTTGCGCTCAGGCGTGCGGCAGAGTTGGTGCAGAGCCGAACGCACGGGTTCATGGTGGCCGGCGGCGTCGACAGCTATCTGGATCTCTACGTGCTTGATGGCCTGGACGCGGAGGGGAGGCTCAAGTCGTCCGCCAACCTGGATGGATTCATACCCGGCGAAGGGGCGGCATTCCTCCTGATTGCCAGCCGGGAGGCTGCTGCTGCGGCCGGCTTGAAGGCGATCGCCTCGATTAGTGCGGTCGCCGACGAGTTCGAAACCGGTCACCTCCGCAGCGAGGAACCGTACCTGGGTGAGGGACTGGCCCGGGCCGTTACGAAACTGATTCAGACTAACGCTGTGAAACAACCTTTCTGCGAGGTCTTTTCGTCGATGAACGGCGAAAGCTACTGGGCCAAGGAGTGGGGGGTGACGCTAGTTCGAAACCACAACGCCTTCGCGGAAGATCACAGGATACATCATCCGGCCGATTGCTGTGGCGACACGGGCGCTGCCTCCGGACCACTGATGTGTGCGCTGGCTGCCATGGGCATTCGTGACGGATATTATCGGAGCCCATGCCTGGTGTATGCGTCGTCCGATGGCGGGCAACGCGCTGCCCTCGCTGTCGACACCGCCTAGTTATCCGGCTCGGCTCGCCTCCGAACCAGGAGGCGGTCGCGCCGTGGGAGGTGAATGAAAGCCTATGGAGATCGGCGAAGCCATCGCTGTCGCGGTGATGACGACTCCCAAGGAAGACTGCTGGTTCTGCAAAGAAGAGCGGAAAGCGGACGATCCGAAGAATGATCTCGATGAGGATCCCGATTCCAAGGGTAAGCCGGAGAACCAGCTCCAGAACGACTCGAGCAAGCTCGGCCAAGCACTGGGCCATCGCCCCTCATGGAGCATCGTGGTGCCTAAGATGACTGAGCCGGTCGGCGTTGTTCCTGCGGCCCACCATCTGGTACCTGGCAACGCGTCTTTGAAGAAGGTCACCAAGCTGCTGAAGTACATGAAGGCAGGAGAGAAGGTCAGCGGGGACATTGGCTACGACGTGAACTCGAGACAGAATGGCGTTTGGCTGCCGGGCAGCTACGGGGTCACTGAGAAGTCGGCCCTGCAGCAGAAGTGGTCGGCGTATGAGTACCAGGATCTCTATGCGGTCGAAGCCATGAAGAGGGCGAGGGCGCAGTTTCACGACTCGCATCCGACCTATAGCGAAAAAGTCAAGAAGACGCTGAGTTGTATAGCCGACCGAATCATCGCTAACCATCCGGTGAAGTGCCCCGGCTGCGGCAAGACCCTC